>NZ_JACJOR010000321.1:0-2880 GCF_014695615.1 Leptolyngbya sp. FACHB-711 | reverse complement strand
GCAGGGCATAGGCAAGGTAATCTGCGCCGTGTTTGCGAATCGTGCCCTTGTTGCCGCGAATCCGCTCTCGAACTGGACCAAACGAGTCGTAGTCCGGTTCTTCCTGCACAGTGAGCAGATAATGTTTACCCAAAATAAAGCTCACCTGTTCACTGACAAAGCCGCGCTCATCATCCTTCAGGCAAACCATGCGGGCAATAAATAAAAGCTGATCGTCGTATTCTTCGACTTTGGGACGCTGCGGCACGTTAACCACATCCTCAAGCACCAGCGGATGCAGATCAAAAACCTGACCCAATCGCCGCAGGACATTCTCGCTGCCCAACCCCTGCACATCTACCCAGGACACGGATTCGGTATCTAGATAAGGCGTACATTCCTCAGGCGCGTCGATTTTGAGACGAACGGCATTGTCCTCTTTGTAGTCGATTAGAAAAATCGTGGGCGGCGATGCATCTGCCTCGATCGTCAAAGTCCCTGGCATGCTGCCCGGCTCATCAAAATAGTAGTCATCCAAGTAGGAATCTTCTTCCTCTACCGCAGCATTAACCGTGGTGGATGCAGTCGGGGAAGCAGTGAAACTCAGTTTGGAAGGCGATCGGGACGGTCTGCTGGTCATACATTCAGCCTGGAGTACAGTTAAGGCGATTTTACGCAAGCGTCAGCGATCGTGCCAGCCCAGCAGGAAGGACAGTTAGCTGCTGATTACTGTCAGCGACGCATGATTCAAAATGTAGTCTAGCGCGGCTCCCAGATGACTAACGATCGCGTTCGGGTGGTGTTGGGCAAGCTGAGTGCGATCGCGAATCCCTGATAACACTGCCACCACCGGAAGCCCATGTGCTTGAGCAGAGAGAATGTCGGCTTCGGTATCGCCAATCATCCAGGTTTGCGGCACGGACGGCAGTTCCAGCAGTGCCTGCCCCATAAGCAGCGTCTTGTCCTGCACGTCGCTGGTTTTGGCATAGTCGTTGCTGAGGCAATAGCGGCAGCGCAGCGGAAAAAAGCGTTCTAAACTGTACTGATGCAGCGCAGCATCTAGCTCCTGCACCCGTCGCATCGTCATCACCACCAGCTCAATCTTTGCCTGCTGAATCCGCTCCAGACCTTCGATCGCCCCCGGCACGACGACATCATGTACCAGATAAGGCAGCGTGTGAACGGTTTGCTTTCGTAGCCGGGCAAATTCAAGTGCCTGGGTTTCGTCCAGTCCCGATCGTCTGCCAATCTCGCGTTCGGGAATCTGCGATCGTTTGCAGTGCCAAAATTCTGCTTTGGTCAGGATGTGAATCGGCTGCTCCGCCCGCCGGATACTTTCCAGGCAAAACTGATACACCCGGTAGTACCGCTCGGAGACATCCATGATCGGACCATCGAAATCGGTGATGATTCGCAGCATTCTGGGAAAGACTCGCTTCAAAGCTTCTTAACTTTAATTAAAACTTTAGCTTTGATTCAAGTCGATTGGTTCGTCAATTTCACCCAGGGGCGATCGCCTCAAGACTGCAATGCTTCTAGCGCTGCAAAATGATGCTGCAAAACTCATTTCTGCCCTACTTTCACCCTAATCGGGATTACTCCAGTAATCCAGGAGAATGCTCATCACAATCAGACGAAGCTTCAGCCGTTCCTCGTAGCAGTCTGATCGCCATGATTGAAAATCCGATCGCTGCCACTGCTTTAACCCACCGCACAGGCAAAAGCTGAGACAGTCCGCCACCCAGCAGCACCCCCAGGAAACTCGCCAGTACCAGAGCCGCAACAGTTCCCAGAAAGACTGCTTTGATTGATCGCGATCGACCGCTCAGCGCAATTGCAGCAAGCTGGCTTTTATCGCCCAGCTCCGACAAAAACACGGTAATAAAGCTCAATCCCAGCAAGTGCCATTCCATTTTTGCTTCGCCTGTGTGTGCTTCGCCTCTTGCCTTAACCCCGGACGACATCCAATATCAGCAGCGCCGAAATTCCCAGCAGCAGGATGCCGACCGATCGCTCTAGCACACGGGGCGCAACGCGCTTTGCCAACCAGCAGCCCAGACAAACTCCGATCGCGCTCGTTGCAACCAGTGCCGCGCCTGCTCCGGCAAACACAATCCAGGGCGAGTGAGATTCTGCCGCCATCAGCAGGGTTGTCACCTGAGTTTTGTCGCCCAGTTCAGCCAGGAAGATCGTAAAAAAGGTGGAGGTAAAAACTTTCAGGTGCAGTTTCCAGGCGGGTTCTTCGGCGGAATCAGCAATGACTGGGTTAGACCAGCTCTCCGACTGGTTTGCAGCAGATTCTGTCAAACTCGACTCGGCATCAGACTCAATAACAATCGCCTCAGAGTGAGAAAGCGCAGCTTCTAAACGATCCAAAGAGGTTTCAGCAGTGGTGGAAGGGACAGAGAGAGATTGCACGAGTCAGTACACCTCAGCCATTTCATTTTCTTTTCATTTTGTCTGACTGTGACTAGAAAAGCAATCCCCCGCTGAACTTTTCCCTCATTTCTTTACAGCTCAGTCCTGCTCGATCGATCGCTCAAACCGCAGCAGCTCTAGACTTCTATCACCATATACTGCTTCAATTTGCTGAACGCAGCAGTCGATCGCAAAATCGCTTAATTCCTCTGGCTCCACGTCGTAGAGATCCTGAAATACATCCGGCTGCACCCGGCAGAAACGGGGACGATCGGCGTAAATACGGCATTCGCGCAGCGCATGATCAAAGTGAATGCACCAGCCGTCTTCACCGACCAAACTCATATAGAGCAGGAGTTCTTCTGGCGCAAGGTATGTTTCTAAATCGGGTCGATCGTCTGGATCAAGCTGGCAGCACGCACCACACTGCTTTACACATTGCCAAGTCGCCATTGCTCTGGTCTACCCCATTGAATATCTCTA
>NZ_JACJOR010000320.1:0-7192 GCF_014695615.1 Leptolyngbya sp. FACHB-711 | reverse complement strand
CGATACTCTGCCCCCACGATCGGGTACACACTGCGGTAAGCTGATTTAGGCGGAAAAAGCCCTGCCTTTATTAACATTTCGCAGTCTTTCGAGATAACCCTTTACAAAAATGGTTGCAAGTCTTCCCCGTTCCATTCGCATCGGCTCCCGCAAGAGTCAGCTCGCCCTTGTTCAAACCCACTGGGTTCAAGCAGAACTCCAGAGACTATTTAGTGATCGCAATTTTGAAGTTCATACCATGAGTACCCAGGGCGATAAAATCCTGGACGTGGCACTGTCCAAAATTGGCGATAAGGGACTGTTTACGAAAGAACTCGAAGTCGGAATGTTGAACGGAGACATCGACTTTGCTGTCCACTCGCTTAAAGATTTGCCGACTCGTCTACCCGAAGGCTTAATGCTGGGCTGCGTCACTGAACGGGAAGATCCGGCAGATGCCCTTGTGGTGCATGAAAAGTTTAAAGACAAACAGCTTGATACGCTGCCCGAAGGAACCGTCGTGGGAACGTCTTCCCTCCGGCGATTGGCACAGTTGCGCCATCACTACCCCCACCTGGCGTTCAAAGACATTCGCGGCAACCTGAATACCCGCTTGCAAAAGCTGGATTCGGGCGAATTTGATGCCATTATCCTGGCGGTTGCTGGACTGCGGCGCTTGGGCATGGGCGATCGGGTTCATCAGGTCATCTCTTCAGAAGTGTCGCTTCATGCGGTTGGCCAGGGTGCGCTAGGAATTGAGTGCCGTACCAACGATCCGGAAATTCTGAATCTGCTGAAGCTTCTGCAACACCAGCCCACAGCCTATCGCTGCTATGCGGAGCGGGCATTCCTACGCGAACTCGAAGGCGGGTGTCAGGTTCCGATCGGTGTCAACACCACTCTCAATGGCGATTCGCTGACATTAACAGGTATGGTTGCTAGCGTCGATGGACAACGCCTGATCAAAGACACCGTAACGGGTGCAGCCACAGACGCGGAGGCGATCGGGATTCAGCTTGCTCATCAGCTCCGGGATCAGGGCGCGACCGAAATTCTTCAGCAGATTTTTGCTGAGGTTCGTCCAGAAGCTTAACCCTAAACGGCAGAATTGAGATTCTCCTTAATCCCCCTCCAAAAGGGGGACTTTGAGTTTTTAAAGAACCTTTTGCTGCATAAGAGCTTTCAACAGGTTCGGTTCTCCTTTTTCAATTCTCCTTTTTCCCAAGGAGGTTAGGGGGAATCAAAGGCTTTATGAGTTCTCCTGCAAGACAGCCCCATAGAATCGATCGCGGTTTTGTCCCTGGATTGTTGTAGATTGATAAGGACTGTAAAACTCTCGGTTTTTAAGCGATGTAAAGCAGTTCCCCTTAGGGGAAATCGAGAGTCACAGGTTCTTTCATTGCAGGGGACACAAGGCGAGTATGCGGATTCTGTTTGTAGCGGCGGAAGCGGCTCCGATTGCCAAAGTGGGCGGCATGGGAGATGTCGTAGGCGCACTTCCTAAGGTGCTGCAAAAAATGGGGCACGATGTGCGAGTCTTCATGCCCTATTACGGCTTTGTCTCGGACAAAATCAAAGTTCCGAAGCAGCCCCTCTGGAAGGGAACTGCGATGTTTCAAGAATTTCAGGTCTTCGAGTCAAAGCTGCCCAACTCAGAGGTGCCGCTTTACCTGTTTTCCCATCCCTCCTTCGCTCCGCGCCAAGTCTATTTTGGTGAAGATGAAGACTGGCGGTTCACGCTGTTTGCCAATGGAGCGGCTGAGTTTTGCTGGAACTATTGGAAGCCTGACATCATCCACTGCCACGACTGGCACACAGGCATGATCCCAGTGTGGATGCATGAAACACCCGATATTAAAACTATCTTTACGATTCACAACCTGGCATATCAGGGTCCGTGGCGGTGGCGGCTGGAGCAGTTTGCCTGGTGTCCGTGGTATATGCAGGGACACAACACGATGGCAGCGGCAGTTCAGTTTGCTGATTTAGTAACAACTGTCTCTCCCACCTATGCTGATCAGATTAAAACCCCTGCCTACGGAGAACAGCTTGAGGGTTTACTATCTTTTGTTAGCGGTAAGCTTGTTGGCATTCTCAACGGCATCGATCGCGACCTGTTTAACCCCGAAACCGATCGCCGCATTCAGGAAAACTATTCTGCTGAAAAACTGGACGATAAGCTCTCCAACAAGATCGCGCTGCAAGAAGAACTGGGGCTGGAAGTCAATTCCAATGCGTTTCTCGTCGGCATGGTGTCCCGACTGGTCGAGCAAAAAGGCTTGGATCTGATTATTCAGGTAATGGATCGCTTCATCTCCTACACAGACGCACAGTTTGTGGTGCTGGGAACGGGCGATCGCTATTACGAAACTCAGCTCTGGCAGTTGGCTTCACGCTTTCCCGGACGGGTTGCCGCCTATTTGCTACACAACGACACTCTGGCACGGCGCGTTTATGCCGGAAGCGATGCCTTCCTGATGCCTTCTCGGTTTGAGCCTTGCGGCATTAGCCAGCTCATTGCCCTGCGTTATGGCTCTGTGCCGATCGTGCGGCGAACCGGTGGACTGGTTGATACGGTGACGCACAATAACTCGATGGAGCATGAAGGCACAGGCTACTGCTTCGATCGCTACGAGCCGCTAGATCTGTTTACCAGTATGGTGCGGGCTTACGAGGCATATCACTTTAAAGACCAGTGGCGAGAGCTACAGCAGCGCGGTATGGCGCAAAACTTTGGCTGGGAAAAGTCAGCGGTGGAATACGATCGGGCATATCGTCGAGTACTGGGATTGCCCGAAGCTGACCCGCTCCAGCCTGAACCCTCACTTAATGGCGGAGCCGCAGACGCACCGGAAGATATGCAGCCTGAGCTAATTTCTTGAGCTAGTTTCAGGAGCTAATTTCTTAAGTTAGTTCGCGTCTGGCTTGGGGCTGGCACGGGTTTCCCCAGCAAACCATTTGCTCTGGCATAGATTTGAAGACGGTACTTCTTGCCCCAATCACCGCATTTGCCCCGATCGTCACTCCAGGCGCGATAAAGCAATCTGCCGCAATCCAAACTCCATCTTCGATCGCGATCGGAGCCGTTTTAAGGGCAAAAGCCCGATCGCGAATATCATGGCTACCGGTGCAAAGGTAGCTTTTTTGTGAGATGACGCAGTGGGAGCCAATGTGAACGCGATCGAGGCTGTAAATCACCACATCATCGCCAATCCAGCTCCAGTCGCCGATGCTGACTTTCCACGGATAGGTAAATCGTGCGGTCGGACGAATCATGACGCCTTCCCCGATCGCTGCACCAAATAACCTCAAGAGCCAGATCCTCGGTAGATGCAGCGAATGGGGCGTGATTGGAAAAACGATCGCCTGCAAAAACCACCACAGCAAAATTATCCAGCCCGATCGGCCGCGATCGAAGTGGGACTGATCGTAGTGGCGTAGATCAACCAACGATCGAGGCTCAGCAGCACGGAATTGAGGAACCATGAAGTAGGAACTCGGAAAAAGATAGGAAAGAAAACGAGACTGAGGCTAGCTTTCCCGAATGTACCGTGTCTCTACCTGCAAGTCTCACTTTGCGGGTCTCACTTTGCAGGTCTCACTTTAATGTGAAAGAGAACCTGAAAACGGGCGACTTACCGGAGGCGACAAATGCTTTATTCTGTAACGCAACGGCTGATGGTCATTGTGATTAGCACTATACTGCTTGGCATCGTGGGCGATTGGGCAGTACAGATTCCACAGCAGGCAACGGCTCAGCCACCTTCTCCCTCCCCTTCATCGATGCAAACTTCGACGGTGGATCCAGCATTTGTCGCAGCGAATACGCGCTTTGGTTTCAAGCTGTTTGCCCAGTTGCTAGAGCAAAACCAGGGTGAGAATGTTTTGATTTCGCCGAGCAGCGTATCGATCGCCCTCAGCATGACTTACAACGGCGCAAGTGCAGCGACTCAGGAAGCCATGCAAAACGCGCTGGAAATGCAGGGCATGAGTCTAGCGGAAATTAATCAGGCAAACCGTGCCTTGCTGGAAGCCTGGACAAGTTCTGACCCGGCAGTGCAGCTAACAGTGGCAAATTCCCTCTGGGGACGATCGGGCATCAATTTCAATCCGGTGTTTCTGAAGCGCAATCAGGAATTTTATGGTGCAGAAGTTACGGATCTGAACTTTAATGATCCGGGTGCAATCGATCGCATTAATCACTGGGTGAATCAGCAGACGCAAGGCAAGATCGACAAGATTTTGAATCAAATGAATCCCAACGATATTTTGTTTTTGATTAACGCAATTTATTTCAAAGGCAAATGGACAAATCCATTTAATCCTGATGAAACGCTCGATCGCCCTTTTCACCAGGGAGACGGCACGACGATCACGCAGCCTTTAATGACAAAGCGGGGAAAGTTTCACTATCTAGAAACTGAGCAGTTTCAGGCAGTGCGGCTACCCTACGGCAACGAACGCTGGCAGATGGCAATTTTTTTGCCGAAACCGACCAGCAGCCTGAACCAATTGACCCAAAGCTTGAGCCATAGCCACTGGGAAACCTGGATGAATCAATTTTCTTCGCGTCCTGGTACAGTACAGCTTCCGCGCTTTAAGGTGGAATATGGCACGAGTTTGGTCGAGTCTCTGAAGGCGATTGGTATGGAACTCGTGTTTGACGATCGGCAAGCCAATTTTGGTGAAATGAGTTCTTTGCCTGCCTATATTAGCGATGTGCAGCACAAAACCCTGCTGGAAGTGAACGAAGAAGGAACCGAAGCCGCTGCTGCTACCTCAGTTGCCGTTGCCGTTCGTGCTGCTTTACCCCAGCCGCCCTTTCAAATGACGATCGATCGTCCTTTCCTTTGTGCAATCTGGGACGAGCAAACGGGCACGATTCTATTTATCGGCACGATTCAGTCATTAACCTAAGCAAAAGTAATCAAATGGGAGAAATCAGGATGGAGAACGATCGTTACGGTGAGGCAAACCTTCAACGTCTGCAAATGTTTCTCTGCCTCGTTCCGATCGTTGGTTTTTTCCCGGCACTCTGGACGCTCTATTGCAGAAACGGCACAAGGGAACAGCGTCAGACCAGTCAACTTGCCGTAAAACTCGCGCTGGGCTGGCTAGTAGGAAATTTGCTGTTGCAAGTGGGAGTGCAGACTCATCAGGCGGCGATCGTGCCTTTGCTGATCCTGGCAAGCCTGCTAACTTCGGGCTATTTCTTGACCAATCTTTGGCTGATGGTTCGGCTCTGGCGACGGCAGCCGCTCGATTTGCTGAGAAGGAATTGATTAAAGAATCGATTAAATTCCAGCTCTAATGCAAAGTTTTTTCATCGCAATGCAAATCTTCTTCTAGAATTGGGTCAACTTGGTGATAATGCGCCTATAGTTACACCAGGTATAGCGATTCTGTGCTGATTGAAAAGTTGCTGAGTGTGAAAAACTTCCTGTCGCTGAATAATTCTGCTGCCAACGCTGCTGGCAATTCACCTGATTCTCTGCCCGCTGATTTCCAGAATCAAAAACAGTCTCGTGGTTCGTCTGTGGCTTCAACTCCTGCTGCCTCCAATCAGATGGGTGCTAAGTCGGACAAGGCGGATCATTTAGAGGATCATTTAGATTCGATGAATACTAATCCGGTCTGTGTGAACCCGATCGCTGCAAATTCGGCAACCAGTCCGGGGGCAGAGACTTCGGAGAGAGTTGAGCCAGCTTCAGCAGAGGAATTGCCGAAGAAAAACGGCTTCGGGTCGGGCAAATGGCGTTGGCTGGGGTTGACGGTGGGGCTGACGGTGGTGGCGGCAGTTTCGGCTTCGGCGGGTGCGCTGCTGGCAGTAGCAATTTCTGGCACACCGCTGATGCAGAGTAAGCTCAGTGCGGAAGACGCAAAAGCGTTTAATCAGGATGAGCCGATCGCCAGCGGGACGAATTTGCAGTTACCGCAGTTGACCCGTCCGGTGACTGTGCTGGTGCTGGGGATTAAGGTGCTGTCTTCCGAGATCTCGGATCCGCCGCCTGAGGTGCGCGATTTGCGGTATCACGCCGTCGTGAACTCGTTGGATGGCTTATCAGACTCGATGCTGCTGGTGCGGTTTGATCCTCAGACTCATCAGCTTACAGTGCTTTCTCTGCCGCGTGACACTCGCACGTGGATCGATGGTGCAGGCTTAACCAAGCTCAATGAAGCCAATGTTTACGGCGGTCCGGCACTTGCTGCCCGATCGGTGACAGACTTGCTGGGCGGCGTCAAAATCGATCGCTATGTGCGAATCAACGTGCAGGGGGTTGAAAAACTGATCGATGCACTGGGCGGTGTAAAGATCAACGTGCCGCAGGATATGTCGTACAAAGACGATTCACAGCATCTTTATATCAATCTCAAGCAGGGTGAGCAGCGGTTAAACGGTAATCAGGCAGTTCAGTTTCTCCGGTTTCGCTACGACCAGTTTGGTGATATTGGGCGGGTGCAGCGACAGCAAATGTTTCTGCGAGCACTGGTAGAACAGGCGATTAAACCTGTCACGCTTGCCAAAATGCCGCAGGTGCTTTCCGTGATTCAATCGAATCTGGATACTAATCTAAACGTTGAAGAACTGGTTGCTCTGGCAGGATTCACAGCTCAAACAAATCGTCCAAACGTGAAAATGCTGATGCTGCCGGGTGGCTTTAGCTCCAGTGCTGAGTTTGAGGCGAGCTACTGGCTGCCCAGCCAAGCCAAGATTGCTCAAATGATGCAGCAGTATTTTGGTCTCCCTGCTGCCAGCAGCACCATTGCCCACACGCCGACCACTGCCCAGATTGTGGTACAAAACAGCACCGGAAACGATCGGGCAATCGATCAGCTCATGACCACGCTAAAAACGGGCGGCTATGCGAATGTCTACCTTGATCAGCCCTGGAACGAACCCTTGACGATAACTCAAATTGTGGCGCAGGGGGGCGATGTTGCCAGTGCTGAGGCAGTCCGGCAAAGTCTGGGCTTTGGGGAGGTGCTGGTCGAAAGTACCGGAGATCTAGATTCCGATGTGACGATTCGACTGGGAACGGATGTGTTTCAGCCTACTCCTGCCCTGGTTGCCGATCCCACGCTGGAACCGAAAACCATTCCTGATCCGGCGGTCAACCCTTCCCCCTCAAGTCTCACAGGTCCGGCAGATCCTCAAACGATGAGTTCGCCGTAGGTTTTTGGGACGGAGAAGCAACATATTTTTCATACGGCT
>NZ_JACJOR010000032.1:0-5831 GCF_014695615.1 Leptolyngbya sp. FACHB-711 | reverse complement strand
GAACTTCTACCTGACTGCGGCATAGGAAGAACTTGAAAGGTCGCATTGGCTAGCTCTGTTCTTATTTCCCGACAACTCTATTAACTTATTGCCATTTCCTAATGTAAGATTGGCTGAACACCCGTACTGCTCGGCCTGTGAAAATCAACCGCCACGACCAAGCTAAAATCCTCTCGCCACAGGAGATTGCTTGGTTGTTTGATGGCAAAGTGGGGGTGGTTTCAGATCTGAAGCTATTGCGGCTGCTGGCTTGGATTGGAAAAGAGGAAGGAATGGAGGCGAGCGACTTCCTGATCGTTGCGGACATCGTTTTCTAACCAGCGATAGGGGTCAGAGATCGCCTGTCCAAAATGTTCCTCAACGACATCGCCGCGCTTGGTTTCAGGATAGGCAATTGTAGTAGGCATCATGGTTGTGAACTCCGAGTAAGCGGGGGCGAAATGAGTGGTAAAGAGTAGCGCGATCGCGAAAAGGGATGCGCGGCGCATCAATATCTTGATCTTTTGAAATGAGAGTCAAAATCCGAAGAGGTTGAACTCTAGGGAACCTCGAAAAATTGACATCTGATCTCAATATGAGATCATGCAGGAGAGTACCACCTTGCTCCATAGGCTATGGGACAACTCGGTTTTTGGAACCTGGACGAACGCTATCAAAAGCTGCAACAGAAGCAGGACTTGCTGGGGCATCTGAATGAGGTGGTGCCCTGGAAAGAGTTCCGCCCCCGCTTAAATCAGATCCACCAAAAGGATCGTAAAAGCCCCGCTGGACGAAAACCAACCGATGTGGTGATGTTCAAAATGTTGGTGTTGCAGAAGCTGTACAACATCAGTCATGAAGCACTGGAGTATCAGGTGAACGACCGCTTGTCCTTCATGCGTTTTCTAGGCTTTGGGCTGGAAGACAAGGTGCCTGATGCTACGACTGTATGGTTGTTCCGTGAAAACCTGCAAAAGCAGGAACTGCTCGATAAACTGTTTGAGCAATTTGAATCCTACCTTCAGCAACAGGGGTATGCGGCTAAAGGCGGACAGATTGTGGATGCAACTCTCATTCCGATACCAACTCAACGCAATTCATCAAAGGAAAACGAGCAATTAAGCAAGGCAAGCAACCACAAGAGTGGGCAAAAACCCCTCATAAAGCCAGGCAAAAAGATACCGATGCCCGCTGGACGAAAAAGCACAAGAAAAGCCATTTCGGCTACAAAAATCACATCAGCATTGATGTGGAGTATGGCTTTATTCGCGGGTATGCGGTGAGTGATGCCAGCAGCCATGACAGCCAGATGTTAGGAGCGGTCTTGGATGATGACAACGCTGACCCCGATGTATGGGCAGACAGTGCCTACCGTTCAGAGGCGATTGAAGAGGTATTGGAAGGGATGGGATTTGACAGCCATATTCATGAGCGGAACTATCGCAATCGTCCATTAACCGACCGACAGAAAGACGATAACCGAGAACGCTCCAAAATCAGAGCAAAAGTGGAGCATGTCTTTGGCGATTGGACCAGCAGCATGGGAGGTAAACTGCTGCGAACGATTGGCATCAAGCGCGCCAAGATGAATTTAGGGTTGAAGAATTTGGTGTACAACTTCAAGCGGTTCGTGTTTTGGCAGGTGAGATCTGCCCAAACATCCCAGTAAGGGGAGAAAAGTGTCTAAAAATCATCGTGGGAGGGATTCAAGCCGCAGGATTGGAGCTAGGACTGATGGATGCAGCCTTATTGTTACTGCCGTGTCTCGAATGAGACTCAAAATCCACTCTGAAATTCAATTAATCGAGGTGCCTTCTAGTAATTCTTGTCGTGATTTTGCAGTTTTGAACATGTCATTAACTTACATAACCTGATTGCCTGACACATCTTTCAACGTAGGTTGGATTGCGCTGCACTTCACCCAACCTACGGTATATCTGAGCAGTATCCTGTTGTTGTGTCATGAGTTGTTTTCTTTGATTATTTGAAGACATGGGAACACTCCTATTGATCAATTCCTGTTGATTGATGAGTTGCGTCATGAACAGGAATTGAATCACACCAGTACACTCCGCCATTCACTCTCCTTTGTGATTGAAGGTAAGTTTACGTGAACAACTCACGCTTAACAGCAGCCTTCATACCAAGTCACTTCTGGAAGTTCGTCTGATCGCAATCGATTTACAATGCCGTTTTCATCGGTTTCAAACACGATACGGTAGTTGCGATCGCCCACATCAGTTGGTATATAAGTCAGGTAATAACCACCCTGAACATATTCGTGTGGTTACACTTCGATACTTTGTAAAAGTAAACACGGACATTGCACCAACCTCATCGCCCAGTCACATCACTGTTCGATTGCTAAATTTCTGTTTTAGCAATGAGCGGAAGTTTTTCTTCTTGACATGAAATACCACTACTTTGACAGAGGTTAGGGCTTGTTAAAAAATAACTTCACGATGGTGCGTTACGCTGACGCTAACAGCACCCTACGGTTCAATAAAACCGTGAAATTGTTTCTTTACAACGCCTTAGTGTTCCTGGTGGTAAAATTTGCTCTACAACTTCCAGTGCTTCTTCAGAAGTCATCATTGAACCTCCTAAATCAGCCCTTGACGTAAAGCAACTACGGCAGCCTGTACACGATGATCAACTCCAAGTTTGTTGAAGATACCACGTACATAAGTTTTTATAGTGTTGTGACTCAGATATAGATGGGCTGCAATTTCAGAATTACTTTGACCTTCCGCCATGAGTTTCAAAACTTCTAATTCACGAACTGAGAGGTTGTGAGTAGGTGTTAAAGACATTGAGGAGGAATATTTTATTCTTTTCATGAAAACCTCTGACATTTTGCTAGAAAGGTTTTGATGACGAAAGCCCTTAATTCGACAATCTTGCCGTCACGAAAGCGCCAGATGTCACAGTACGAGTAATCAGCTGCCTTCCCGTCTTCGTCTTTCATAGTGATGTTGCCAAGTGCCGTGACAAAATCACCCTCGGCGATTAAGTTGGCGACCCTAAACGTTGGCGGCTCTACGTATGTCGTTGCCATCCATTGGCGAACGGCTTCTTTTCCGTTCAGGGTCTTATCGCCTACAAATGTCCATTCCGTGTCGTCAGCGCAGAACGACAAGAATCCTTCATAATTGCCTTCAGCGATCGCCGCGTTTGCCGCTTCTAAGATTGCTTTATTATTCTCTGACATTTGAACCTCTCCTGTACATACCCGATGAAACACTTGCTCTGATTAAGTTTTAGCTCGTGAGCATTGCCTACTCTACTGACTCTATTGTTTCCAGGGAAGCGGCGATCGATAGGGGTTTTCGCGCATATCTAGGACTTCCCAAGTTGTAGGATTGACTTGCCCTGTGACTGGGATTTCGTACCGTTGCTGTAAATCTCGTATTGCAGAAGCTGTAATCTCACCAAAGATACCATCGACGATCGCACCACTTGGATTGCCTAATCTCACGCCTGCAGCTCCTAAAAAGCCATTGTCAAGAAGAATACGCTGCAACAGTTCCACGTTTCTACCGCGATCGCCTTGGCGCAAGGTGGGTAAGGTTAAATCAGTGTAGGCAGTGGCGATCAGAACGGGTGATGTTTGCTGTGAAGAAATGCTGTGTGCGATCTGCGCTTCGCAGCAGCGCTTCGCTATCGCTGGATGATTGAATAAACCTCCGAGTAACTCTGTAGCGATCGTTAGTACTCCGAAAATGAGTTGAGGTTTCATGATTGTCCTCCTGATGGATCAGTTCTAGTTGGCATCAATTTTGTGTCGCAGTTATTACTCCATCTGCTTGCTCCGATCGGTGTAGAGTAGTGTTGTCGCTGATGCAAAACTCACGAAACAATTGCAGTAACGCGGATTTCAATCCGCATCGTTGGCAGCCCAAGCGCCGCGACTCCTACCTGTGTCCAAATTGGGGCATGGTTGGGCATGTAATGGCGATATAGCCTGACCATCACCTCATTAACTTCTGAGGGTAACCCACCAACATGGTAAGAATTGACATGGACAACATGCTCCCAGCCCGCCCCGGCAGTTGCCAAGGTTCGCTCTATGTTCCGAAACGCTTGAGCGATCTCGTCCGCGAGCGATTCGGGAATTTGCAGATTGTCATCCCAGCCACCTTGACCGGATATCTCCACGTGATCGCCAATTTTTACGGCTTGCGAGTAATGCAAGTTATTCAGCATGTATTCCCCATAACCGGGGGTAACAAAAAACTTGGGCTTATTCATGGTGTTCCTCATGTAATGCGTTTGACTCTATCTCGCGTTGCTGAAACGAGTTTGTTTCGGCATCATCCGATTTAGACCCTAATGTTCAGAATTCACTTGCTGTGTGATCACAATGATTTCTGCAAACACTAAGACAACTAATAGTCTCGAAAACGCTCTTAAAATGGCTTCCATGGTCCAGTCCTGACTTTGAACATTCCAGGTCATCCAAGGCTTGGTTACCCAAGCGCGATCGCGGCTTTTAAGGCAGATTGGGCGTTAGCGATCGCCAGATTACGAGCTTGATTCCCCAACCCTTAGATACGCCCATGCAACTTGTGGCTTAAGGCAGTACCAGCACCTCGTGGATTGCTGTCGCTGCATTTCCGCCTGTTTGGGTTCCACCACCAAACACAAAGATTCGGTTGCCAATTGCTGATGCTCCCAATCCATGTCGTGGAGTTGGCAAGGGCGGCAATGCCTCCCACACGTCGGTTTCCGGGTCGTATACCCAACTTTCGGCAAAAACTTTTTGCTCTGGAACCCATTGTTCGCCGCCAAACACGTAAAGCTTGCCGTTGAGTGCGGTTGCAGCTAGACCTCCTTGGGCTTGAGGCATCGGCGATCGCGTCTCCCAACGGTCAAGCTGTGGATCGTAGACCTCAAGATTTGGCACATTCACCTGCTGCGTCGTGCCATCAGCATTCCTAACAAACTGGCGACCCCCAACCACATAGATCTTGCCATCAATCACAGCCGACGCTGCACTATTTCGCGCTGTTGGAGCATCGGCACGTGCTGACCAACGCCTAGTTGTTGGATCAAATACTTCGTTTCGCACACTGTCGATGTGGTCATTGAACAGCCGAGCATCGTCAGTAGCTCGAACACGCCCACCAATCAGGTATATCTTGTCATCGACTACTGCGGATACGCCCTCTGCACGAGCCTCTGGCAGGTCAGTCCCTTCAGTCCAAGTATTAGAGGCAGGATTGTAGATGAACATGGTTGGCTGCGCCCGCCAATCTGGAAAACCACCTGTGAAACCACCCACACCATAGAGCAAGCCATTGACTGCCGACAGCGTAATGTGGTGTCGGGCTTCAGGAAGCGGTCTCAAGACTGTCCATGTATCGTTGACCGGATCATAAGACTCGAAATGCGCTGAGAACCCGGTGTTTGGGCTGAGTAAACCACCGACCACGTAAATTTTGTTGTTCAACACTGCTGGATAAAGTTCTTGCCGAGCGACCGTTGCAGGTGCAGCTTTAGTCCAAGAGGGCAACTGGCTTTGTGCTTGACTGAGCACGGGCGAACCTAACGCTATGAGTGAAAAGACCAACAGCGACAGGAAAATCAAATACCTAAATTTAAATCTATGCAACATAATGCAGTACTCCATCTCAACCGATCGGACGTGGATTTGGCAGGCGAACCAACCCGCTAAAATTCTTGCCAGGATACCAGGGCGTTTGGAGAAGGTTGTCAAAACCGGGAAGGCTTTCCATGTGTTCCACCATCCGGGTACGCATTGAATCATCAGGTAACGAGCCTCTCAATGCACCCATATTCTCAACAACGTGGTCGGGGTTTGTGGTTGCGGGAATCGCGCAGGTTAGAGC
>NZ_JACJOR010000319.1:0-15457 GCF_014695615.1 Leptolyngbya sp. FACHB-711 | reverse complement strand
GCACACCTGTCTACAGCCCAGCAGGACAGCTCAAGTACACCCTTTCCGCGCAGGTCTCGCTTCAGCAAACCGAAGATGTTAATCCATGGCTATTGCAGGGTTACACTGTCCTGCTCAATGGGGATGGCATGGTCTTGGCGCATCCGATCGCAAGCAGAGTGGGAACAACGATTGCCCAGGAGCCAGACAAAGATCGGCTAGAAGACATCCTGACGAACGTATTTCAGCGCGAAATGACCGGAGCCAGACACCTGTATGGCTTAGCAGGGGATTCGCACGAATGGATCGCAGGCTTTAGTCCGATAACGCTCAAGCTGAGCAACAACCAGTCCTCGACCTGGGCAATCCTGGCGGTAACGCGAATGGACAGCGCGCTTCAAGGACTTGAGAAGATTACCCAAATTCTGCTGATCCTCACAGTGGGCTTGCTGGCGGCGCATCTACTGGCAATGCTTTATATGGCGCGAGATCTCGCTTTGCCGATCGAGCAGTTGGGCAAGTACGCCATGCGGATTCACAAGCGCGACAAGCTAGAACGTGCGCCTAAAAACTTCCGAATTCGCGAACTCAACCACCTAGCAGAAGTGCTAGACAACATGGTGGGCAGGCTGGAGGAACGGGCAAAAGAGCTAGAATCTGCCTGGCAGGAAGCAGAAGCTGCGAATCAGCTCAAGAGCGAGTTTCTGGCAAATACGTCCCACGAGCTGCGAACGCCCCTGAACGCCATCATCGGCTGTATTCGATTAGTGAAGGACGGCTGCTGCGATACCAGAGAAGAAGAAGAGGAATTTCTGGAGCAGGCAGACAAAGCAGCGATTCACCTGCTGAAAATCATTAACGACCTGCTCGACATCCAGCGCATTGAAGAAGAAAAACTGCCTTTGTCGATCAAAACAGTCGATTTGCGGCAGATTATTCGCGAGGCGATGAACTTGCAAGCAGTACCAATTCAGCAAAAAGGCTTGACCCTCACCGTCACCGATCTTTCTGAGCCGATCTGGGTGCAGGCTGATCCCGATCGCCTCAAGCAAGTGTTGCTCAACGTGATCTACAACGCCACCAAGTTCACCGATCAGGGCGGAATCACGATCGACACCCGCATCCAGCCTGCTGCCGAACTGCCCACCTATTATGCTCAGCAAAACGGGCATCGCGATAGTGAAACGGCAAGCCAGCCGTGGGTTGTAATCGCAATTCAAGACACCGGAATTGGGATTGACCCTTCGCAGCAGCAAAAGCTGTTCCGTCCGTTTGTGATGGTCGATGGCTCAACCACACGCAAATTTGAAGGCACAGGCTTGGGTCTAGCAATTTCCCGCAATCTGGTTGAAATGATGAGCGGGCAGATCACGCTGCATAGCGCAGGCTTAGGACAGGGGACGACGGTTAAGATTGCGATGCCGATCGCCCCTCAGCCGGCTCAGGGTCTTGCTGCTCAGGTAACCAGTCCGAGTACAGCAGTTGAGCGATCGATGATCGGCGGTTAAGAGAATCAACGGCTAAAGGTAACTCATTGGGTCAACGGGTTCTCCATTTAGGCGCACTTCGAAATGAAGGTGGGGTCCGGTGGAGAGCCCAGTTGTGCCGATCGCTGCGATCGCCTGTCCCTGCTGAACGGACTGTCCCTCCGAGACGTAGAGTTCGCTGGAGTGCGCGTAGAGGGTGGTGAGGTTGTTGCCGTGGTCGATAATGATGGATTGACCGTAGCCGCCATACCATCCGGCAAAAATCACCACGCCGGAATCTGCGGCAAAAATTGGGCTGCCCGTGTCGGCTCCAAAATCGACGCCTGCATGAAAGCGGTTATAGCCCAGAATGGGGTGCATCCGGTAGCCAAAGCTGCTCGTCATTTCGCCGATGCTGGGATATGCCATCTGCCCTGTACCCCGAACTGCGATGCGCGATCGATTGCCAGCCAGTCGCTGAATTAGGACAGCCAAATTGCGTGAATCCCTGGCGAGCTGTTCTTCAGCGGCTTCTAGCGCAGCTCGATCTTGGCGCAGACGGTTGATGAGTTCCTGCTGAGATTGTGCCTGCGCCTGATATTCAACTTTTTGCGCCTGAAGCTCCTGAGTGAGCAGCGCAACTTCGTTTTTTTGTCCTTCCACCTGTCGCCGCTGTCGCTCGATCGCCACTGCTGCTGTTTGCAGCTGAGCCAGTGCTGTGCGATCGGCTTCATACACCCGCCGGAGCTGATGGCGGCGATCGAGAAATTCGTTCAGGTTTTCGCTTTCGAGCAGCAGTGCCCAGCCCCGACTTCCCTGCTGACGCTGCAAAAACTTGAGCCGTGCCACCGTCGCAGACTGTTTGCCCTGATAGCTTTTTTCGGCTTTGGCAAGCTGTGCCTCAAGCTTCACAAGCTCTTGGTTTGCCGCTTTGAGTTTTGCCTGGTTTTGGGCAATTTGGGCAGCCGTGGCGCGAATGCCTTGCTGAATTCCGCCGAGCCGCTTTTGTGCCGATCGTTCCAGTCCCTCAAGCTGATCCTGCTGCCGTTGCAAGCGCGATCGCTCTTCTTCTTTGCGCTGCTGCTGTCGCTGAAGCTCTTCGACAGAGTTAGTTACCTGTGCCAGGTAGGGTGTTTGGGGCGTGGAAGAAAAGAAATGTGAGGATAGCTTGGACAGCGAAACCGCAGGTAGACTCCAGCCCAGACCAAGCAAACCACTCAGCCCCAGCAGCAGCACCCCAGCCAGTAGCCTTTGATAAGCGCGTTTAACCATGTTTTTCAGGTAGGCATCCTGCTTCCAATACCGTCTCCCTGGTAAGCCAATTTTGGGGAGAACCGTGCCGACTCCGCTCCCGTTCAAAGTCCCCCAACGTTAGGGAATTTAGGGGGAATGTTCAGGAGCTTTTATCCTCCTCACCCCCCCTTAAAGGCGATCGGCAGAAATGAACCTTGCCATTATGCCTCTTCCAGTGAAGCACTGGCTCATCAATCAATCTCTTCCACCTCTCCCACCCATTTTCCCTAGCCAGGGGAACGGCTTCATACTGCTACCTTAAACTCAGAGCAATGATGCCAAAGGTAAGCAGCACCAGACCGGAAATGCGGTTGAGCCAGCGTAGCCAATTGCTCACGCGAGGAACCTGCTTGGCATCCGCACTGAAACGGGCACGAAACCAACTCACACTGCCGCAGAGCAATAGCCACCACAGTGCAGAACCGATAAACACACCCAACACTAGTACCGTCGCTTGAGGGTAACTATTCTGGCTGTTGGCTAATCCTAGCCCCGCAAAAACTGCCACGAAGGAGAGAATTGTCGCTGGATTGGTCAGCGTCAGAAACACAGTCGAAAAATAAGCCCCAGCCAAAGCTTTCGCCTGATGACGACGAATTTGCCGATGCAAAGCAGCTTCTCTTTTGAGGCGAGCGCCTGGCGGCTGACCCTTTATCGGAACATTCGCAGCTTCGTCGCTGGGTTTGTTGAGAAAAATCCTAATGCCCAGATAGCAAAGAAACAGACCGCCCAACAGCCGCAGCCAGAAAGCTTGCTGAATCAGCAGATTCGACACTGCCGTGAGTCCAAATCCGGCGATGCTGCCATAGATCGCGTCGGCGGTGGCTGCGCCCAGTCCGGTGAGCAAGCCGATCAGTAAGCCGTCGGCGAGGGTACGCCGAATACTAAGAATGCCGATTGGTCCAACCGGGGCAGCGATCGAAAAACCAATCAGTAATCCGCGCAGCAGAAAATTAGAGTGGATCATGGGTTCTCCTCTTTATTTCTCCTCTCGATCGGTCTTTTCTTATCGGTTTTATCAGTCTTGTCGGTTTTATCAGTCTTGTCGGTCTTATCGTTCCAGAGGGGCAAATCGGATGTTTCCTTAACGGTGGAAAGGACGATCGTGGTGCGGGTGCGGAGAATGCCGGGAAGTGCCTTAAGTTGTTCACTGAGCAGGTGTTCCAGGTCTTTCGTATGGCGGCAGCGAATTTTGAGCAGATAGTCATCGTCTCCGGTGACGTGATGGCATTCCTGGATGGCGGCAAGCTGCTGCACGGTTTGCACAAAGCCTTCTCGATAGCGGGGATGTTCCAGCGTGACCGCAACAAACGCTGTAAGATGACAGCCGATCGTCTCTGGATTAACCCGGGCAGTGTATCCCTGGATCACGCCTTTGTCTTCAAGTCGGCGGACGCGATCGGCAGCCGCAGGGGCGGAAAGTTCCAGCCCATTTGCCAGCTCTGCCCAGGTCATGCGTCCCTGAACCATCATCTGCTGGAGAATTTTAAAATCTGTCTCATTTAGCTCCATAAAATTAAGATTCAAAAGCTGAATACTAATATCACTTTCTTTTCTAAAGAATTCAAGTCGCTTTAGCTTTTTTTAGATTCTTAAGTCTATCGCTCGATAGGGGAAGCGTTGTGCCTTGTGAGATACGGGGATCAAAATGCTCTCAACTCAGATCAATCCATCTAAGCAGAAGCAGATCCCCACTCGGATGAAGGGAGGTTTTGGCTGGCTAAACCACAATAAAAATATCAGGAGTAGTTCGTCAGATTCGATGAGTGCTGGGGATTGAGGGTATCGCTCTACGAAATGCCTTCAATCCCGCTTTTTTTGAGTTCCTCTTTTTACAAGCAGCGGAACTTATAAGCAGTAGAACTGGATAGCAAGCTCCTATTGATTTGCCTATAATTTGCCTACTGAGTTGCCTAACTGACTTTGCCTAACTTATTTGCCTAATTTCTGCCGCATCTGTTGCTGCAAACTGAGGGCATCTGGATAATTGGGTTGAATTTGGGTGGCACGTTCTACCGAGGCAAGGGCTTCCTCAAAGCGGCGCAAACTCCACAAAGCTGCTCCCCGATTGTTCCATGCCTCCGCCAGGCTAGAATCAAGCTCGATCGCCCGATCAAAGGCGGCGAGTGCTTCCGATGGACGGTTGAGCTGTATTAGCGCAGTTCCCTTGTTGCTCCAGGCTTGGGCAAAATTGGGCTTGCGATCGATCGCCTGCTCATATAGCGTTAGTGCAGCTTGGTCTTGTCCCTGTCGATCGAGTGCGTAACCTTTGCTCCACAGCGCTTCTGCATAGCCAGGGTTGAGCTTCAGGGCACGATCGCAGGCTGTAATCGCGTTGGCAAATTGCTCTAGCGTGTTCAAGCTATAGCAGCGTCCCCAGTGAGCTTCCGGGGCATTCGGATCAAGGGCGATCGCCTGGTCATAAGTTTGAACTGCCTGCTGAAATTGGTTTTGTTCTCGCAGCTTGTCCGCCTGTGCCAACAGTGGAGTTGCCTGTGTTTGTGGGTCTGAGGAGGCAGCAGGACTGGGGGATGCGGGAGAGGATGCAGGACTGGCAGTGTTCACGGTTTCTGCCGAATCGCTGGCAGGACGAGGAGAAAATAGCGGTTTCACCAGCGAAACCAACAGGACTGATCCGACAACACCAGCCGCAAATAACCCCATTTTCTTTGGCTGAGAACGGGCAAACTGCTTCAGTTGTCCTGCCCTGGCGGTCATTGTCATCGGGCTAATGGGCAGCGTTGCGTTTTGGCTCAACGGCGCAGTCGCAGGAATTTCCCCTGAAGCACCCGAAGTCAACGATCGCGCTTGAGTGACAGGCAGGGGAGCCGTGGTTCCCACCGGGACAAACGAAGCCACAGAACTTCCAGATGCTGTAGCAGGAGGAGCGGTCAGGGGAGGCGGTTCTGCCGCAATGGGAACTTGATCGATCGCTGTCAGGGCTTCAGCCGCAGTCGAATAGCGAGCGCGAAAGTCGTAGCGCACCATTTTGTTTAAAACGGCAGCCAGATCCGAATTCACTTCTGAATTCGCTTTAGCCACCCGGTCTTGCCATTCGATTTCGCTGGTCTGAGGATTTTGAGGAAGCGATCGGGGGGAGATGCCCGTCAATGCATGAATGCCAATCATGCCAACCGCAAAGATATCGCTGCTAAAACGCGGATTGCCTGCCAGTTGCTCGTTTGGCATATAGCCTGGTGTGCCGATCGCGATCGTCAGCCTGGATTGAGCCGCTGTGTTCAGTAATTGCGTTGTAGCTTGCTTGACTGCGCCAAAGTCGATCAGCACAATTTTGCCGTCTGCGTGACGGCGGATCAGGTTGTCAGGCTTGATGTCGCGATGAATCACATTTTGCTGATGCACAAATGCCAGCACTTCCAGAATGTCTCGCATCAGCCCAACCACTTGCGCCTCGCTCCAAGGATGTCCGTTTTTCACCTCCTGGCTGAGGCAGTGTCCCACAACGAGTTCTTGAACCAGATAAAACTCCTGATTCTGCTCAAAGTGCGCCAGCAGCTTGGGAATCTGATTGTGGTTTCCCAGAGCGTAGAGCGTTTGCGCTTCGGTATCAAACAAACGTTTTGCCGTTTGCAGGGCAGCCGGATCGCTAAACTGAGGCTGCAACCGCTTGACCACGCAGTGCGGGTTCCCCGGCAGATGCAAATCTTCTGCCAAAAAGGTTTGACCAAATCCGCCCGCGCCCAATTGCTTCAGCACTTTGTAACGTCCGCCCAGTAGGGTGTTTGGCGATTCTAATTGAAGAAATCGTAAGAAGTTCACGCTGCTCAATCTGCTGGGTTTAACAAGGACAACCTAATCCACTCTTCCCCCAAAGCGATCGCCATCAGGCAGTCAAAGGAAGTCTTAACCCTGATCTTTTTTCCAGCAACATCATGGCACAGCCTCAAATCCTTCGCAGTCTTTTGAGCGGAAAGTTGCGGCACTCCAGGCTTTGGCTGTTGGTGATGACGACCCGATACCAAACAGGTTACGAAATCGTGAAAAGGAGCGTTGTTTCCGTCTATCAATCGGACAATAGCTGACAATAAGACTATCCTCGGCAGTTGGCTGTATCCCCATGCGATCGTCGCTTCGTCGTACTCTGCTAAAACCGCTCGCCAGCCTTTCTAAACGAGTTCCGCTGCGGGCAATTTTGATCATCCCGTTTCTGCTGCAAATTGTGGCGATCGTGGGAGTGACGGGCTATTTGTCCTATCGCAATGGGCAGGATGCGGTGCGCGATCTGGTCAGCCAGCTCGAGCGAGAAGCCAGTGATCGAACCCGGCAAACCCTCGAAACCTATCTGCGAATTCCTCAGATTGTGACCGAGATGAACGCCGACAATGTGCGGCTGGGCTTGCTTGATTTCGAAAATATTTCCAGCCTGGAGCCGTATCTGTGGGAGCAGTTTCAGCAGTTCAGCAATCAGCCCTTTAATCCGACCAGTTCTTCGGATCAGCGATGTTTCAAACCAACGACGGCTCAACCGAGCGGATTAACCTTTATTGCGCTTGCAACCGAAACGGGTAGCTACATCGATATCGGCTACAACATAGACAATCAGCTTGAACTTAGCATTCGCGATATTCGCAGAGACGGCATTTTGCGGGTTTGGTCGCTCAACCAGTGGGGCAGGCGGATCAAACTGACACAAACAGTGCCCACCTACGATCCGCGTCGTCGCCCCTGGTATCAATCCGCAGTGCAGGCAGGTTCACTGGTATGGGTTGACCCGTACTACACTGTGACCGATAACGCTCCGGTCATTTCCGCCGATCGCCCCTTTTCCGATCGCCAGGGCAATTTGCTGGGCGTTGCCGATGCCACCCTCAGCTTGGCAGGAATCGGACAGTTTCTCTGCGACCTGAAGGTGGGCAGCACGGGGCAAATTTTCATCCTGGAGCCAGACGGCGACTTGATTGCCACCTCCACCGGAGAAAAGCCGTTTCGCCTGGAAGAACAGGAAAAAAAGCTGATCAACGTCCGGGACAGCCAGAATAGCCTCACCCGCGCCACTGCCAGTTTCCTACAGCGAAGCTATGGCAATTTGAGCAACATTTCGCGCTCCCAGGAGTTTGAGTTTCATGAGAACGGCAAGCGGCGATTTGTGAAAGTACAGCCTTTTCCAGGCATCGATCGCCGAAGTGGGTTTCGCGGCCTAGATTGGCTCGTCGTCGTCGTGATTCCCGAAGAAGAATTCATGGCAAAGATTAATGCCAACACGCGGATCACCATTTTGCTTTGTCTGATCGCGCTGCTGGTGGCGATCGCTTTGGGAATTGCAACGAGCCGCTGGATCGCCCGCCCGATTCTGGAAATGAGCCGCGCCGCCGAAGCCTTAGCAGAAGGAGACTGGGATCGGGAAGTGCAAATTCAGCGATCGGGCGAACTGGGCACCCTGGCAGGGGCATTTAACCACATGCGACATCAGCTCAAGCAGTCCCACCAGCAGCTTGCCGAATACTCGCAAGGACTGGAGCAAAAAAACAAGCAGCTCGAAACCCTGGAAGCCGAACTGCGCCGCCAGCTCAATTTATTTCTGCACGCTGTTTCCCACGATCTTCGCAACCCCGTGTTGGGAACGGCAATGGTGCTCAACAACCTGAGCGAACAGTCCGGAGACGACCTAAAAGTACCGCGCAAAATCCTGACCCGAATGCAGGAAAGCAACCAGCGACAGCTGGAACTGATTAACTCTCTCATTGATAGCCATGCCGCCGAGATCTGGGGCATCGCCCTTCACCCAGAACCAATTGCCCTCTGCGATTTAGTGCATTCCGCAACCTCAGACCTACAACCCATGTTTGAGAAAGAGCGCACCAGCCTGATCGATCGCATTCCCACCGATCTCCCTTTGATCAAAGCTGATCCGCTTCAGCTCGCCCGAGTGTATCAAAACCTGATGGCAAACGCCCTCAAGCACAACCCGCCCGGACTCACCATCACCCTCACCGCTGAACCCCGCGACGAATGGATCTTCTGCACCGTAAGCGACAACGGCATCGGCATCAAATCCGAACAGCGCGATCGCCTCTTTGACCCCTACTATCGCGGCAGCAAAAAACCCAAATCCGTCGGACTCGGACTCGGACTCTATCTTTGCCACCAGATTATTGAAGCGCATGGCGGGGCGATCGGGGTCGAGAGTGAGCCGGGGCAGGGGACGTTGTTTTGGTTTACGTTGCCAGTGGCGTGAGGGTAGATGCGTGAGGGTGGATTGGATAAGTGGATGAGTCCCTCTACCCCTCCAATTCTCGCTTCGATCGCCCCATCACCATCTGCGGCTCCACCACCTCCACCGAATCGATCGCTTCCAGTCGGGGCAAAAGGCGCAGGGCATCGGCAATTTCACCGGATTGGGGGCGTAGCCAGGCGGCATTGGGGGCATAAACAAGGATTTGGCTGACTTGATAGCCCGCTTGCTGGATGAGGGTTTGGTGAGTTTCGATCGGAACGCCATCGACGAGGCGCAAAAAGACCTGTCCGGTGGGCACAGCGATCGATCCGCCCGGTTCTAAGGCATAAACGGCACTGATGGCTGCTGGTTGCGCAGCGGTCGATCGATGGGTGTCGGGGCTGCCGCGAAAGATGGCGATGCGTTCTTCCAGCGTGAGGACGGCTTCGGAGGCAATGCGAGAAACGGGCAGCAAAGACTGGAACGACTGCTGAAAATGCACGGCGAAATAGTTAGACTGCCGCACATAGGCGAGGCTCTGCCGTTCTCCCTGCGGGGTAGTCGATTCCTGAATTTCAACTCGCGCTGGAAACTGCTCAAATGGGTTGCTCTGAACACTCACGCTGCACCCGCTTTTATCAAAATGATCAACGATGAAGGAAGGATGGATCAAAAACCGGCTATTTCATTTCACCCTACCGCAACCTTAGCCAGAATCATCTTTCGGTAAGGTTATCTTTATGGCTGGGTTTGGCAGAGCAGGGAATTGAGGGGGTTACTCCCTGCACTCTGTCCCGATCGGTTGAGCGATAGATTGATCGCACGAGACAATCGCATGGCGATGTTAAATTTCAGCAAGGCTGACCCAATCCATTGTCAGTCAGGACTATAACTCGAAGGAAGTAATACGCATTTGGTCATCCACAAGAAGGGAAGATTGCAATGGTTTGGGTTCAGTATGGGGGCAAAAACGGGCAGCGCTACGAGTTCGTTATCAGCCAGGAGCATTTAGCCGTTCGCACAATCAACCGGGCAGCCATGATGAGTCGGCGATCGTTTGAGGTTGCCCCGCTCTCGCAGCAGGCATACCAGATGTTGAGCCAAAACTTTGAGCTGACGATGCGCTTTCGCCAGGCCGGGGTCGAAGTGCTGAAAACCAAGGCTCCGCAGTCGGATACGTCTTTGTGCGATGCTGCCCGCGAAATGCTGAGCACTGAACCCGAACTGGAATTTGCCGGACGCGTGCTGATCAATCCTGCGTCAATGCAGCCCGTACTCTACAGCGAGAATTTATTTATTAAGTTTTTTAAAGACCAGTCGCCGGAGGCGTGCGAAGCGTTGCTGGTTCGCTATGGGTTAAGCATAAAACGACCGCTGATCTACGCCCACAATGCCTATTTTGTGGCAGCGGCTCAGGGAACAGGCTTGGCAATTTTTGATCTGGCAGAACGGCTGCTGCAAGAATCGATCGTCGAACTTTGTCACCCAGAACTGATCAGCGACACGCGGACAAGGCAGGTCTTTCCATACCAGTGGCATTTGGCAACGACAACGATCGACGGACGCGAAATTAATGCCAGTGCGAATGTCGAATCTGCCTGGGAACTGAGCCGGGGCGCAGGCACGATCATTGCAGTGATTGACGATGGGGTCGATATCGACCATGAAGAATTTCGATCGTCTGGTAAAATCATCGCGCCCAGAGATGTCACTCGCCAGACCGACGATCCGCGTCCCGGACAGGGCGAAGACCACGGAACTGCCTGTGCGGGCGTTGCCTGTGCAAACGGCAATTTTGGCGCGTCGGGTGTGGCTCCACAAGCAAAGCTGATTCCGATTCGGCTGGCATCGGGACTTCAATCGCAGGCAGAAGCCGATGCCTTTGTTTGGGCAGCGCAAAATGGCGCAGATGTGATTTCCTGTAGCTGGGGTCCGCCCGACGGCGCATGGTGGGATCCAAACGATCCGCTGCATCAGCAGGTGGTTCCCCTCGCAGATTCGACCCGACTGGCGATCGACTATGCCGTAACGCAAGGACGCAATGGCAAAGGCTGTGTGGTGCTGTTTGCTGCCGGAAACGGAAACGAAAGCGTTGATAACGACGGCTACGCCAGCTATTCAAAAGTGATCGCCGTGGCTGCCTCTAACGATGTTGGCGTGCGAAGCCTGTACAGCGACTATGGCAAAGCAGTCTGGTGTGCCTTTCCCAGCAATGACGGTCAACCTTCGCTCACACCCGGCATCTGGACGACCGATCGTTCTGGAGCAGTAGGCTACAATCCGGGTGACGCTGTGCGCGGCGATCGCGTGGGTAACTATACGAATGCCTTTGGCGGCACGTCGAGTTCGACTCCGGGTGTGGCTGGGGTGGTGGCGCTGATTTTGGCAAGAAATCCTGATTTGAGGTGGGATCAGGTGCGCGACATTTTGCGGCAGTCCTGCGACCCGATCGATCCGGAAGGTGGACAGTACGATGCCACCGGACGCAGCCCGTTTTATGGCTATGGTCGGGTGAATGCCCGAAAAGCGGTTGAACTCGCCCTGCCGAGCAGCGATACCCTAAAGCAACTTTATCGGGTTGTGCAGGATGTCCCCATTCGCGACTTTGAAACTGCCCGATTACTGCTCGCCGTGGGCAGCATTGAGCCAATGCAATCGATCCAAGTGACGATCGACCTTGAGCATTCTTACATTGGCGATCTGGTCGTGATACTGTATCCACCGGAATCGCTCAGTCAGCAGCCCATCATTCTGCACGATCGCGCTGAGGACGATACCGATAATCTGCAAAGAACCTTCGATCCGGCAAATGTTCCTGCGCTGGAACCGCTGCTCAACCTGGCTCCGCAGGGAACCTGGACACTCGAAGTCACTGACAAAGCCGCACGAGATACGGGAATGCTCCGCAGTTTTGCGATCGAGATTAGCGTTTAGGAAACTCTGCAAATAAACCAGCGGCAAACCGACCAGCAGCAAACAATCCTTCGCTAGAGGATGGGCAGTTGCTTCTGAAGATGGAGCGCAGGAAAGAGGGGCGATCGCTACCATAACGGTAGTTTTGAATGAGCGAGTTGGCTTAACCCAGGACGAGGCTTTGCATTCGCAATTTGCTCAGTCATTGGCTCAGTCATTGGCTCAGTAGTCAATTTGCTCAGTCGTCCAGGTGGGCAACCTGTTAACGCGATGGTTACATCATTTTCTTCGGGTTCTTCAACGGGGTTTAGCAGCTTCTCTAACAACACGACGGGCAGACTGACCTCTGGCTCAACTCAGTTTGATTCCAGCAGTATCAGCACGTTTAACGACCCACTTTCTAACAGTTCCAACTTCAATAACACAACGGGTGAAACGGTGGTTAACTCAAACCGGGTTAACACGACGGGAACGAGCGGCAACAGTGCTTCTGGTGATACCCTAACGAATAATTTGACCAATAACCTGACAAATAACAGGTCGGGTTTTACCGCGCAGCCGCAGACGAACTTCTTCTCGACGGGCAGCTTAGCGAACGCTGGGCTAGGCAATTCGATCGGACGTTCAGGGAATGCGGGTTTCGGGAATTCAACGGGCAATAGCGCAGGCAATACCTTTAGAAATTCAAGCTTTGGCAGCTCTAACTTAGGCGGCACTTCCAATCGAGGCGGCGGCAGTTTTGGTGGCAGTTTCGGGAGCGGCAGTTTTGGCGGCAATTTCGGCAGCGGAACCGGGATTGACCTCTCTGGCTTGATCGATCTAAGCAACTTTCGCGGCAATATTAATCAGCTTTTTGCCCCTGGCGCTTTGGGTGGAAACGGCGGCAGTACAGGCAGAACCAACCGTCGCCAGATCCCGATCGCAGGTAGTGCAGCAAACGACGTGCTTATCGGCGCAAATCGCAGTGAAATTTTGGTAGGCGATCGCGGGAATGACGTGATGCAGGGCAGGGGCGGGGCAGATACCCTGCTGGGCGGCAGGGGCGATGATCAGCTCTCTGGTGGACTTGGAAGCGATCGGCTCTCAGGCGATGGCGGTAATAATGTCCTGGTCGGTGGCGCCAACCGCGATATCTTCAGTCTTCAGCGCGGCAATGGGGTTACGGTAATTCAGGATTTCCAGCCCGGACAGGATCAAATTCAACTGCCGAGCAATCTGGAATTCCGCAGCTTGGGCATTCAGCAGCAGGGAGCCGATGCCGTTCTCCGCACTGGTGCAGACGTGCTGGCAGTCGTGGCAAATACACAAGTCGATCGATTAAGTGCAAGCCGTTTTGTATAAGACGTCTGTATGAGATTGGATTATGAGCTTGGATTAAAAGTCTGAGGCTGAGTTAAAACGTGAGATTGGATTAAAAAGGCTCTGCCTCATCCAGCAGTGTCTCGATCAGCAAATCTACCTGCTGCTGCTGCCGATTAAGAAACGTTTCGCACTGGCGCAGTTGCTCGACTGCCGTCGCAAACTGATCGAAAACTTCGGCAAGCTCCAGCTCACCCTGCTCGATGCGATCGATAATGCCTTCGATCTGAGAAACGGTTTGCTCATAGCTCCAGTCGGGTGGAAAGAGCGAGTCGCCACCGGGACGGGTACGCTGAGCAGGCATCGAAGCGGGCAAAAAGTCTGGTTCGTTCATTGCTGGGATTTAGGGCTGAGATGGGGGTTTAAGTCTGGAGCCGTTGAATTTGGATGGGTTAAATCTGTGGGGGCAGGCATTACTTCGGTCACGATCGCTTTTACCTGTCCCTGGGCAAGCTGAAGGGTGAGCGGCTGTCCGGGCTGAAGCTGCTGAGCCGATCGCACATCTTCTCCGTTCTCCTGCCGAATCATGGCATAGCCGCGCTTCAAAACGGCACTGGGGTCGAGGGCACTCAGTTTTTGATGCAGAAGTTCGCAGTGTTGCTGGGCAGCCTGAAGCTGCTGATTCATGCTCTGCGTGAGCCGCTGTTGCCGCCAGCCATTGAACTGCACCTGTTCGCGAATCAGGCGATCGAGATGAAGCCGCCGCAGCCGCCCCTTGAGTCGATCGAGCTGCTCCACTGCCCCATCCACAGAAGTACCCACCGCCTGACTAAGCGCAAGAACGCGCTGCTGATGTTCGGCAAACAGATCGGCTAATAAGGGAACTGCCTGCTCCGCGGCAGCGGTGGGTGTATGGGCATAAATATCGGCAACCAGATCCGCCAGCGACTCATCCCGCTGATGCCCAATTCCAGCCACAACCGGAATGCGACACATTGCCACTGCCCGCACAACCCGCTCATCGTTAAAGCAAGCCATGTCCTCGGTTGCGCCGCCGCCCCGCGATAGGATCAGCACTTCTGCCCGTCCGTCTGCCTCAACGCGCTCAATTGCCCGCACGATCGCCTCAGGAGCCTGATCGCCCTGCACCAGTGCCGGAGAAAACAAAACGTGCATTCCCGGATAACGGCGCTTTAGCGTGCGCTGAATGTCCCCCCAGGCAGCAGCTTGCGGGGAAGTGACGACAGCGATCGTCTGCGGATAAAGCGGTAAAGGACGTTTGCGATCGGGGTCGAACAGCCCCTCAGACTCCAGCCGATTGCGAAGCTGACGATAGCGCAGTGCCCGCAAACCCTCGCCCGCCGGAAGTGCTTGCCAGATAATGAGTTGATAAGTCCCGCGCTGAGGATGCACATGAACTCGCCCCAGCAAAATAAGCTGATCGCCCGGAACGGGCACGGTTGCCAGTCGATTGAGCTGACTGCTCCACACCACACAGTTGATCGCTGCCTGCGCGTCCGGGTCTTGCAGTGTGAAAAACAAGCCACTTCGATAGCGGGAAGCACTCGATACCTCGCCCGTAACCCACACTTGCCGAAGCTGATGATCTTGCTCCAACAATGCCTGAATATAGTCCGTCAACCCTGTCACCGACAGAGCTGTATCTGGAATCAGCAGGTTGGGCAGATTAGAGGTCATGGGCGATCGAACTCAGGGCAATCAGTCAGGTTAATCAACAATCATCAGAAGGGAAGCAGGAAAGGCAAAAGGGCAGTATCGCATCAGGAAAAGAACTAAATCTAACCTTAGCGGAGGAATCAAGCGTTGGACCTCTGGTTAAATCTTATTTTATTTAGTACGTTTGTATGGTCGAAGAAAAAAGGACTAAAATATAAGTAGGAGTAGCAGGACTTCTTTCTAAGGTAACGAAAGTCGGTTGAATCAGACAGTTCTCTGGGATGCAGAACCTCTGAAGCCCAGTCAGGAATTCCATTCGTTGATTGCATTTCATTGATTGCATTCCTGAATTACACCACTGAATTACATACACTCTTGTTTTGAGGTGCGAATGGCTAAAGCGACGAGTAACGACACAAACGGACGCGAGACGAACGGACGCGACACAACCAGTCGGGAAACTAATGGACGCGACCCAGGACGGGAAAAAGCCCTGAATCTGGTACTCACTCAGATCGATCGCACCTTTGGCAAAGGCACGATTATGCGGCTGGGCGACGCAACCCGGATGAAAATTGAAACCATTCCAAGCGGCGCACTCACCCTCGATCTGGCACTGGGCGGCGGGTTTCCTAAAGGCAGAATTATTGAGGTT
>NZ_JACJOR010000318.1:0-4036 GCF_014695615.1 Leptolyngbya sp. FACHB-711 | reverse complement strand
AATTCTGCTTGAGATACACTGTCCCCTTGGCTAATCCCTTTCACTTGCCCTTTGCGAATCATATCTATGGTTTCAATCCCACGCAGCGTTCTTCTCGCCGTGTTGAACGATTGAAATTCCATCATTGGTTTGACAATCCGCTTTATGTTCCGGTGGCCCTGCTCAATGATGTTATTCAAATATTTGCTTTGTCTCAATTTGGTCTCGACTTTCAATGTTTTGTCTTGCTTCAATTCATCCATTGTCACTGGATAGGCAGCATTTTTATCGACGGTGATCACCTGTGGAGTTTGAGTGTGCTTGGCTCCCAAGACCTTATGTAAAAAGCGGGCAGCAGCCTTTCCATCTCGCGAACGCACTCAACATGAAATCCAGCGTATTCCCCTCCGAATCCACCGCTTGGTACAAGTATTTCTACTCCCCTCGAATTTTAATATAGGTTTCGTCTACTCGTCATGAATCATTCGTTTGCTGCAAGTGGGGACGGATGCGTTTGTCCAACTCTAGCGCATAGTCCTGCACCCATCGGTAAATCGTCGTATGATCTACTTCAACTGCGCGCTCTACCATCAGCTCCTCTAAGTCTCGGTAGCTCAACGCATAGCGACAATACCAACGGACGTTCAGCAAGATGATTTCAGGCAAAAAGTGCCGCTACGCGAAGGGAGCTATTGGATTGACCACGATCGCTGAAGCAGTTTTCTCTCAAAAACTCATTTAGAGTATCACTTTTTGCAACGGAACCATCTAATTTACCTCAGCCAATAAGCAGACCCATCTCGCAGCCGGTCTATTAGACCTCGATCGAAGAGTTCTCGACGTAGCAGGGCTGGATCGTTAAAGGTGTGGTGCTGCCTGAGTAAAGCATTGACTTCCTGCTCATTGTACAGAAGGTCGTGCTCAAACTGATTGGCTAAATATTCCAGAGCAAGCTGCTGAAACCGTCCTTTATTGCGTCTGGAGGGCCATTTCTCTAAGCGTCCCTGCTGATCCAAATAGTGCTTTAGTTCTGTGATGTAGTCCATAATTAAGTTTTCATATCACGTTAACTTACTTCGGGGATGCAGAATGCCTGGAACTAAGAATTAGTCGAGCCGATTTGTTGATTAGCTATCCATTCCCGCTGCGCTGCCGCAAGCCTAAACTGTAGCGAGTTGATCGAACGTTGGTGACAAAATGAAAGGGGCGCACGGAAGTATGCAAGAAACCCGGAGCACGCAGGAAAATTACATGACCAGGTGTGGCGTCTAACGAAACAGCATGGGTGCTCTGACGGTCATCACAGCGATAAAACTCGGCTTGCCCACCTAGATTCACAAGGGCAATCAGGTTGATCGCTCTCAAACTATCTCGATGCGGCGTAATGCCAAGTTGTCCTGGTTCATACCGTTGCACAACCAGTTCTGTGAATTGCAAGGGAGTACTAAAGGGATAGTTATCTAGCCGATCGCACGCCTGGTCGAGCAGGGTCTGAAACGCCTGCTTGAATTCTGGATACAGTCCATTGTTGGGAAGACGATTACAAGCACTATATTCTGTTCTGACGACAGCATCGCCCGTTCCTACAGTTTTGATTTCGGGCTCATAGTGAAAGTGCTGTGCCTCTAGCAAAAGGGCTTGCCTTGCTGGTTCAGTAAGGAGGGGAACTGAGACTGCCCCTTCAGTTGCCAGAGCATTGATCAGCGCATGAATATCGAGGGATGGAATAAAGAAGGGAATGCCTCCGAATGCTGTACTTCTAGCATAGCCTCTCATCGTCAGGCTGAGGTCTGGAGCGGGCAGCTGGGTCTGAGCATTACCTCGATCAGTTCTGGGAAGTTGGTTGCTCGAAGGTTAGATTCTTTCCCAGAACTGCCACCAGGAAAAAGGGGTTATTTGAGCCGTGAGCGTAGGGAACACTACGGATGATCCAATTCCCCATTAGCCTGATGCCCAGTTCCCCAGCTTCTTACTACCTGCCTCAATGTCAGCTCTGTGAGTTCTATACCCACAATCCCTATCGCGCTGCACCGTACATCCAACGGGTTTGGCGCTAGAGGAATGTCGTGACTTTGCGGCAGTTACCCTGCAAGGAGAACAGCTTCGCATCGCTCCACTGGATGAAGTGGAGGAGCAATGGTAGCCAGACAGTGCAGCCTATTATAACGGGGAGCTGGTTTTGCAGCCCAGGCAACGCACGTTGACGGACCAACTGGACTTACTGGATACCCATCCCCTTTTTACAGAACGGTGTCCTGTGTGTGAGATGGCGGTCGCTTTAGTTCACCTGACTCAGGTGCATTGGAATTGTCAAGGATGTGGGTGGATGAATGACTCCGTGTCAATCTTGTTGTGTTAGCGGGTTTACACCTAGCAATAGCGATAGGTCAAGTTCAATTACAATTTCCATTTGTCTTTAAAAGAGTCTTTGCGACACAACCGGAGACATTGAGTACAGCCCGTTCTAGAGTTGGTTGTTTCTCTGCAAAGTCACTGTTCCACTGCATTGCCCCATCACTGCGCTTCATCAAACCTTTACTCAGTAGAAACCATAGAGCGTGTTAGCGACACAGTACCTTCGGGAATATTAGGTATAGCTTATTACAAAGCTACTTGCTTCTCTTCACAGTCGCTTTTCTCCTTAATTACGCATTTCAGGTATCGATGTATGGCTTTTTCCGCTCCCATTGCAAAGAATGAGACGTTCTCATCCTCCCCAGCACAGGCTAATTTCGGTTCAACCCTAGTCGTAATTGATGCCAGCGTTGCTGATTCTGCAATGCTAGCGGCAGAAGTCGTACCAGGGTCGATCGCGGTTCTGCTTGACGCTCAACAAGATGGCATTGAGCAAATTACCCAAGCGCTGCGGCAGCATCCGCAAGTTACCAGTCTGCACATTGTGTCTCATGGCGCTCCTGGTACGCTTTTCATCAGCAACAGCGAACTTAGTTTATCAACCCTCGATCGCTACCGCTGTGATCTACAATCCTGGTCACTCCAATCCCTGGTTCTTTATGGCTGCAATGTTGCTGCCGGAGATGCTGGAACCGAGCTAATTGAAAAACTTCATGCTTTAACAGGAGCAAACATCGCTGCTTCAGCCACTCCTACAGGTAATGCCGCTCTGGGTGGCAACTGGAATTTAGATGTGCAAACCGGAGCAGTAGCGGTTGAACTTGCGCTCACCCTTGAAGCTCAACAAGCTTATGCTGGCATCCTGGGTCCAACCGTTGATATCTCGGGTTCCCTTAGTGCAAATGGCTCTACACCTCAACTGCTTGCTCCTAACGCAGTCATTTCAGGCGTTTCTGGCAACCTACTTGGTGCTAAGGTCAGCTTTGGTACAGGCAGCTTCACTTCAAGCGATCGTCTGGGTCTTCAGGGTGCAGGAACTAGTACCAGTGGAACGATTGCTGGCACTTCTATTAGTTGGAATTACAGCACAAGCACGGGTACTCTCACTTTTACAGGAAGTGGAACAGCCGCACAGTACGAATCAGCTTTCAAGCAGGTCGTGTATTACAGCACCGGCAGCACAACCAATGGTAGCCGCCAAATCGACTTTGCAATTGGTGAAAACCTCGCAAATACTAACAACGGGCACTTCTATGAGTATGTGTCGGGTACATTAACTTGGCAGCAGGCTCGTGATATCGCAGCTCAACAAACGTATTTTGGCTTACAAGGTTATCTGGCAACTGTTACAACTGCTGCCGAAAACACTTTCATCACAAATAAACTCGGTGGTAATGGCTGGATTGGTGGCAGTGACGAGGAAGCCGAAGGAACCTGGAAATGGGTTACTGGACCAGAAAGCGGCACGTTGATGTCTTCCTATTACACGAATTGGGCATCTAACGAACCCAATAATTTCGGCGGAAACGAAGATCACGCCCACTTCTGGGGCACTGGTACCCAAAAAGGTACCTGGAATGATTTTTTGTATAACAATGGTCAGATTGCTGGCTACGTTATTGAGTACGGTGGGATGGCAGGCGATCCGGTTGTTGACCTGACAGGTAGCGTTACTGTTAACGTAAACTACCCTGTTCAAACG
>NZ_JACJOR010000317.1:0-6047 GCF_014695615.1 Leptolyngbya sp. FACHB-711 | reverse complement strand
AGTTAGGCTACTGCATCTGGGGGAGTTTTGGAGGTGGGGCAGAGATTCCTTCAGGGGAGCGACCTTGGGGTGGGGGCGGTTCGGCGATCGGTTCACTGGTTGGCTCACTGGGGCGAACGGGCTTTTCGATCGGGGGCGGTTCATCGATCGGCTGGTTGGAATTGGACTCTGGTGCAGGGGAAGGCGGGGCAGGAGACGCTTCGGGAGCAGGTGCAGGAGCTTCTGGCTCGTCAGGTGCAGGCGGTTCTGGAGGATCTGGCGGGGCAGGAGAGGCAGCCGGAGGTTCTGGATCGAGGGATTCGGTTTGGGACTCGATCGGAGATTCGACTGGGGTGGGGCTTGCCTCAGGCGTGGGGCTGGGGCTTGGGGTAGGGCTTGCCTCAGGCTCAGGCGCTTCTGTGGGCAGCGGAGAGACTTCACGCTCAGGGATTTGCTCAGCGGGTTGCTCTTGTGCGGGGATGGGCGCGGTTTCGATCGTCTCAGTTTGTGATGCAGGCGGAGTCCGCAACACCATTGCCAGGGCTGCCACCATTGTGCCCAAGAGGGCTGCCAATCCCACAATTGCCCAAATCATGCCGCTGGAAAGAGATCGACGCGAAGCATTTGCTCTGGGAACCGGAGTTGCAGCCACCGTCGCTGGACGTTTTGGAGCCACTGCAACCGTCGCTGCTGCCGTCGGAGAAGGAGGCTGAACGGGAGGAGCCGCAATTCGTCTGGGAAGGGCTTGCATGGCTGGATGAGATTCTGCCTGACCCGGAGGAAGCAGCTCAGGTACGGCAGCAGGCAGCAGGGCGAGCCACTGATCGATCGTCTCCGGGCGATATTTCACTTCTACTGCCATGCCGCGCATCACGGCTTGATTGACAGTCGTACTCAGTTCCGGGCGCAGTTCCTGGGGCGCAGGCATCGGCTGCCGATCGCGCAACACCGAGGCAACGGGAACCTGAGCCGTCAGCAGGGCATAGAGCGTCGCTGCTAAACCATAGACATCAGTGGCAGGGGTGCGTTTCTCCTGCGAAAAATATTGCTCGATCGGGGCATAGCCTGAGGACAGGAAGCTGGTGTGGGTCTGGGTGCGATCAGCGTTAAACTCGCGGGCAATGCCAAAGTCGATCAAGATGACCTGCTGCGTTCCTTCTTTCAGGATAATGTTGTCGGGTTTGACATCCCGGTGCAGCAGTCCGTTGGCATGAACGAGCCGCAGCGCGTCGCCGATTTGTCGGATGTAGTGAATGGCGATCGGTTCAGGCAGCGGGCGATCGGGAAAGACCACTTCTTGCAGCGTTTGCCCCGGCACATAATCCATTACCAGATAGGGCAGGCCATCTTCGAGAAAGAAATCGTTGACCCGCACGATATTGGTATGCAGGCAAAGTGCCAGCCGCCGAGCTTCATCCTGGAATCTGCGCCGTAGGGCATCAAACTTCTGCGGGTCGGGTTCCGCCAGCCCATTCAGGGTTTTAATCACTACTGTTTGTCCAAGCAGATGATGGGTTGCTCGAAAGGTAATGCCAAATCCGCCGTGCCCGACCACCTGATCGAGCGTGTATTTGCCGCCTTGCAGCCGTTTGCCAAGCAGTGTGTGCATCGCTTCTCTGTGACCTGACTTCCGCTCTACTGTACCAATCGATCGACCCAGACTAAACCGTACCTGTGAAAATCCTAGCTCTTTGCATCCTGGCTTCTACAGCAAAGCAACTTCCTTTTCCGTAAGAGTCTATAAGACATTGAGAGGAAATTGATCAGGCGCTGCTCAATCCTGCGATGAATTCTCCCCTCGACCCTTCAACTCCCAACCCTTCAACTCCTCAATCCTTCACGGGTGCAAAACCTTTCAACGCTCAAAGCCCCCCCGCATTAATTCCTTGAGGGGGCTGCCCAGCGATGTCAAACTCAACGGTTCATACTCTGATGCAGCTGATTCAGCTACGCCTAAGAAACAATAAAAACTTGTGCGCTGATGGTTTTACCTATTTACTTTTTCCGTTGCATGCAGTACAAAGGTACTATCAATAATGTACTGATGTACTACCACCCCTAGGACTGGATCTTACAGCGTAATTTGCACTGCTGCAAAACAGCTATAGAACCTTCGCAGTTTTATTTCGTGGTTTTGTCCTGTTTCTCTTGTCCTGTCTCTTTTGTTTTATTTTTTCAGCGATTTCGATTTAACGCCTTTTGATGACTGGTTTAATTCCCTATTTTTCTCGATCGCCTTTTGACGCTGCCTATTGCCCTGCTCCAACGTTTCCCTCTCCCAAAACTCCTGGATAAAGCTTATGAACGAATTGCAAGCCAAGATTAAAGCGATTCAAACTGAATTGGAATCGATTTGCGCGGATGTGAACAAGCCCCAGTCACGGTTAGTCGCTCTTGTTGAGTTGCCTGATATCGAGGCTCCGCTTGAACCTGCCACTACCGAACCTTTTGCCAATTCAAACCAACCCAAACGCCCCCCAGCGGCTATCTCTGGGTTTAAACCCGCAGCTCAAGCTGAGTTTAAACCTGAGTTCAAACCACCATCACCCGGAGTATCGCTGCCTCATTCTTCGTTACGTTCTCAATTTGCTCCTCCCGATCGTTCTCCCGTTCAGCCTCCTGTTTCTCAAACTCGTGTCCCTCAAACTCGTTTGCAGCAGACGGGTTTATATGAAACTTCGGTGCATCAAACGCAATTACCCAAAATTCAATCTAGCGTTCAATCCAGCGTTCAGGCTGGCGTTCAATCGGTGGCAGGGCAAAGCCATTCTGCCCAAAGCGATTCCGCTCAAAACGATTCTGTGAATGCAAACCGTTTGCAGCAGCCTGCCCAAACCCGTTTATCTGCCCCCATATTATCTGCCCCCATCAAAGATGCTCAGCCGCTGATTCGTCCCGCGCTTCAAGAGCTAAAAGCACAGGCAGAACAGATCAATCAGCTTTCCCAGACCCAGGAAACCGCCCTTCGCAGGCTCCAATCGATCGCTGCCCAAATCGATCGGGAACGGCGCAAAAGTCAGAGCAATGCAAACCCGGGTTCCTCTGAAGCCAGTCGCCCAACCCCAAGGCTATCTCTGCCGTTAGAGCAGCCCATTTCGCTCCCTTATGTTGAAAATCCGCAGGGACAGGTGAAGCTAGCGATGCGTGAATTGTCCCTTCAATCGGCTGAGCCAATGACACTGCAAATTCATGTCCCGATTGAGGCAAGCGATACGGCCGATGAAACTGCACAAATGCTGCGCCAGCGTCAAGAACGTCGCGAAACGCAGTATCAGGAAACGCAATATCAGGAAACGCAGTATCAGGAATTTCCTCCATGCCGCAGGTCTCGCAGACGCTTACCTTTATTAAAACGGCTCCGACGCTGGCTCTTTGCGAATCGATCGCACTCTGAAATCAACGAAGCTGTTCCTTTCATGCTGCACGAAACGCTGACCCTGTTGTTGGGTGCGGCCCTGACTCGTCTGCTGCTGAACCTGCTGCTAGAAGCCATGCCGCTGCTGGTTGTTCCGGTAATGATTTTGCTTGTGATTCCGGCAGCGATCGCCGTTCATCGAACCACAACCGCTCCGCAATTGGGCATTACCTGGGGCTATCGGCTCTGCATCATTTTGCTCGGTTTGCTGATTGGCGGCAGGCTGTAGCTCATGCAAATCAGTTAATGCAAATCAGTTAATGCAAATCATTTCTCTAGAGGTGCTATGAGTCTTGTCTTAATGGGAGCCGGATGGCTCGTGTTTGTTTTGTCTTGTTTCGTCTTGATGGCACGGGAGAACGGCAATGATGAAATCATCTAGTCGCACGAGAACAAGTTCTTCTGTGATCTCCATGCAGGGAATTGTAATTGCTGGCATGGTAATCGGGCTGGCTGCGTTATTAGTGGATGTGCAGCGCGTGGTTCCGTTCGATCGCCTCGCCCAGCGTCCTGAGAATTGTCAGGGAGAAGTCAATGAGAGCGTGGTGATTTCGAGAGAACAGTTAGCTCAGTTTCTGGCAATTTCTGAACGGGATACTAAAGCAAGAGTTGAGCAGGTTTTGCAGGCTCCCTACTGCCAATTACCTGGTCTTGAAATCCGTGCCGGAGCTGCCGCAGAACGTGCCGTCTATCCCCTTGCGTTCGATCCTCAAACCTGGCTGGTTGTCCTATATGAGGGTGACGAATACGCCGGATATCAGTTCCGGTTTCCGCACTAAATTTTTTTCATTCTCGTCTCATTCCTTTTCTCTGTTTCCTCTCTTTCCTCGCATTGATAATCGATCTTTGCTGATGCTCTCTTTGCTATGAAACACCTGACCTATCTACTGCTCTGGCTCTCTGTTCTTACCTTTGGTCATGCGGCTCATGCCACCGAAGCTAATTTTCTGACTGCAACGCCAGCAATCGCAACTTCTGCAACTGAAACTCCCGTAGCTGCGACTCCTGCAACCATCCTGCCTACAAACGGTGGGGATGCTCCGATCGGCGCACAAGATTCGCCAAGCCAAAATCTACCGTCTCCTCCACCGGCGGTAATTCTGAGTGAGGCAATTCCAGCTGAGGCAATTCCAACTGAGGCGACTTTTACAGATGGAAGCACTCCTGCCGATCGCCCCTTGCAAGAAAAACCAGCTCACAAAGATAACGGAGGAGGAATTGCCTTTGATACCTTTGACTCCCCCTTCAAACCTGCGCCGACTGCGGCTGCACCCACCCCGACTGCGCCTGTTTCTCCTGCTACCCCTGCCGCAACTCTAACGGCTGCGCCTGCTCTCAATGCACTCTTTGCCGGAAACGAAAATTCTCTGGTTGCCAAAGCAGTTGGCTCGGCTGAAGGAACCCGCACCCCTGACGGCTCACGTAACCCGGCTTACTATGGTCACACTGATCCGGGTAACGGAGTTTGGAACTTAGGTTCTTTCTCCTACCAGCACGCTGCCACCTCTCCCGAAGATGCAGATGCCAAACAGCTTGCCCGTCTTCGCAAACAGGCAGACCAAATTCTGCAAAAAGCCAGCGACAAAGGACTCGCTCTCACCCTCAGCGAGAAACTCAACGGCATTGACCTGGCAAATCAGGCTCCGCTTGCCGCACTGGGACAGCAGGGCTATGTGGATTGGCTAGCAGTCGCCAAATCAGAAGGGCAACCAGAAGCAGATGCAGTGCTATCTGCACGAGTCCGATCGTTTATTAACCCTCAAACCCAGCGGTGGGATGCACCCGGTTTAGGCAACAACGAGACACGCATCACTCAAGATCAGGCACGACGGATGCAGGCGATCGATCGAGCCATTCTCGCGAATCAGCAGCAGATCGCCCAGATGACTCCGGCAAACTCCGGCGAAGACCAGCTCTTTTCCCAGCAAAGCGAATCACCCTTTACCGGGGTCGCACCCACTGTCGAGAATAAAGCGATCGCCGAAGCCCCTAACACCGACGGCATCCTCAACCTTAACCTCTAAAAACACTGATCAGAAGACATCAGAAACTACTCCCCAACTCCTCATCCCTTATTTCTCATCGCCTCATCCACCCATTCACCCCTCTACCCCACCAACTCCCTCACTCCCCGCACCAATCGCTGCATTCCCTCGATCGTCGTTTCCGGTTGCAGTGCGCCATAGCCAATGCGTAAATAACAGCCGTCGGTTAAACCAAAGGCAATTCCTGGCAACCCTGCCACTTGATAGCCACGAATCAGCCGCTCAACGGCAGTCATGGAATCTAGATCGGTGTGGAGTTTGAGCAAAAAGTAAAAGGCTCCCTTTGCCAGGGGCACGGTGCAAAGATCAGAAACGGTGGACAGTTCTTTGAGGCAGAGCTGCCTCACCTGGGCGATCGCCTGACGCTGCTGCCGACAGTATTCTGCGCCAGTTTGCATCGCACCCCATGCTGCATATTGCGAAATCACCGGGGCACAGATCGCGATCGTGTCCTGGATTTTTTTGACTGCCGTAAACAGGTGCGCGGGAATCACCATATAGCCAATCCGCCAGCTTGCGAAGCCGTAGGACTTCGAGAGGCTAAACAGAGAAATCGTGTAGGATTCGCTATCGGGAATCGATCCGGGAGAAAAGTGAACGGCATCATC
>NZ_JACJOR010000316.1:0-4984 GCF_014695615.1 Leptolyngbya sp. FACHB-711 | reverse complement strand
ATGGTTTGGTGAGATGCAAACGTTTTACCAGAAGGCGATCGAATAATTCAGATAATTATCACAAAGTTATCCCAAATTGCAATCCGTTACCTCTTCTTTAATCGCTGGAAGAAGAGGTTTTCCCACAGTCGTTTTTTCGCGAATGTTTTTTGCGGTTCTCTGGGTTAGCGAACTGGTAAACAAACGGTAAACTGCGTTCTTCCGGGCTGCGATTCGAGGGTAACTGATCCCTGATGCCGATTTTCGACAATTCGGCGCACCATTTCCAATCCCAACCCCGATCCTTTTCCCACCGCTTTGGTTGTAAAGAACGGCTCAAAGATTCTCGATCGAATCTCCGGCGGAATTCCTGAACCAGAATCAGCAATTTGTACCAGAATGCGATCGCCCTGATTTTTCGTGGTTAACTCTAGAATTCCTTTTTCATTCATAGCATCGATCGCGTTATCAATCAGGTTTGTCCAGACCTGATTCAATTCACTGCCATACGCGGAGATTTGAGGCAGATCAGGAGCATAGCTGCGTTTGACTTCAATTCCATGTTTAACTTTGTAGCTAAATAGCTTCAGTGTATCTTCTAAGCCATCATGCACATTCACGATTTGCTGTGCCCCCTGATCAAGATGCGAATAAGACTTCATCGATCGCACCAGTTCAGCAATCCGTTCTGCGCCGTGGAGCCCGCTCGTAATCATGGACATCACCTCAAATGATAATGCTAGCCAGCGAATTCCCATCTCTCTCATTTCGGTGGAATCATCACGCCAGCGTTCCATTAAGTGTTCCAGCGTTTTGATTTTAATATCACCTTGTGCTAACGGTTCAGCCAGTTTCCAGGCATCCTTAACGCCGTAATCCTCCAGCCAGTCGAGCAGTTCTTCTTCTCGATCGCTCAGCGCCATCGGGTCAGTGTGCTTGTGCAAAATCGCCTCGTAGCCCTTGTCGCGGGTTTCCAGCCATTCCTGTGTGTGTTCTGGCTCAACTTGAGTTTGTCCGTAAACCAGATTCATTCGCTGTAGCTCGATCAGGGCAGGCGTGACATCTTTTAAGGCTCTGACGACAGCAGCGGCGGGATTGTTGAGTTCGTGCGCGAGTCCGGCTGCCAGTGTGCCCAGGGCTGCCATCTTTTCTCGATTACGGATAAACGACTCCAGCCCCCGCGATCGACGGGCAACGGTTTGAAAAATCTGCTGCTCAAACACGCGGCATTCGTGCAGCAATGCTAAAAAGTCATCATTGCAGAGCCGATATAAACGGCAGTCCGTTAGTCCTCGCACAGTAACCGGGGAAGCCTCTCCAGTTAATACTGGGATTTCACCAAAAAACGCAGGGGCTTCGTGATGTCCGATCGGCATTTCAACCCCGTCACTTTTGCGCGTCATTCCAATCTGTCCTTGCATTAGGACCAAAAAGCCGATCGGCGCATCTCCCTCACGGGTGAGAATTTGGTTTGTCGATAGCTCGACTAATTCCGAGCGGTGACAGATCCAGTTCAGGCGCTCGATTGGCAATGGGTGAAATAATTCCAGCTTGGCTAACTCTTCAGCACATAACATGATGATTTTGCCTCAATCGAGAACTTGGCTAAAACTTGTTGGCTAGAACCTGTTAGCTGAAACTTGTTGACTAAAACTTGTTGACTAAAACTTGGACGATGGCAATTCTGGAAAAAATGTCGCTGTTCTCTCGGTTTCAAAGCCCCTTAGAATTAGGAAATTTAGAGGGCAGTGCAGGACATTTGCAGCTTCTCAAATCACCTCTAGCGGAAACTGTAAGGTAGACAACAAACCAAAGCACTAAACGATCGGTTTAACCAATTTTGAGTAATTGTTTTAGAATGTTTTTGAGTAATTGTTTTAAAGTGTGAATCTGCTGCTTTCCGGAAACCCTGCAAAGAATTGACTTTGTCACAATCAGACTTTGTCGCAATACAATCAATACACAACTAATATCGAAGGTAGCCCGAAGCGAATATTGCTGATAATTCTGGAGCAAACGATATGGCGAAACCAATCATTCTCACAGTAGATGATGATCCAGATGTTCTGCAAGCGATCGCACGAGATTTGCGAAAACAGTACGGCGATCGATTTCGGATTGTGCGGGCAGATTCCGGGGCGGTGGCGATCGACGCGCTGCATCAGATTAAGCTGCGAAATGAAGCGGTTGCCCTGTTTCTGGTCGATCAGCGAATGCCGCAGATGAACGGGGTCGAGTTGCTGGAGCAGGCAATTCCGCTCTTTCCAGAAGCAAAGCGGGCACTGCTGACCGCCTACGCTGATACCGATGCTGCGATTCGCGCCATTAATAGTGCCAGGCTTGACTACTACCTGCTGAAGCCCTGGGACCCGCCCGAGGAGCGGCTGTATCCGGTGCTGGATGATTTACTCGATGACTGGATGGCAGGTTTCCGTCCGCCATTTGAAGGCATTCGCGTGGTGGGCAATCGCTGGTCGCCGCAATCCCATGAAGTGAAGGATTTTCTGGCACGAAACCAGATTCCCTATCAGTGGTTGGATGTGGAACTTGCACAGGAAGCCTGTCAGCTCCTGGCTTATGGCGAACCCGATGGACTTCAGCGTTTGCCGCTCGTGCTGTTTACTGATGGTTCGCGCCTGGTTCAGCCCTCTACCTTAGAAATTGCGGCGCGGATTGGGCTGCGAACCCAGGCAGAACGTCCCTTTTATGATCTGGCGATCGTGGGGGGAGGTCCGGCGGGACTGGCGGCGGCGGTGTATGGGGCATCGGAAGGGCTAACCACGGTGATGATCGAGCGCGAAGCTCCGGGCGGGCAGGCAGGGTCGAGTTCGCGAATCGAAAACTATCTCGGTTTCCCGGTAGGACTCAGCGGCGCGGATCTGGCACGGCGAGCCGTAACCCAGGCAAAGCGGTTTGGTGTAGAGATTTTAACGCCACAAACGGTGACTGGCATTCGGCTTCAGGATTCCTACCGCATTCTTACCCTGGCAGACGGCAGCGAAGTAAGCTGTCACGCGCTCTTGATCGCCAGCGGCGTTTCTTACCGAAAGCTCAACATTCCAGGCGAAGAGCGATTGTCGGGTGCGGGCTTGTATTACGGGGCAGCAATGACCGAGGCTCTCTCCTGTCAGGGGGAAGATGTGTTTGTCGTGGGCGGTGCAAACTCGGCAGGACAGGCGGCAATGCACTTCTCGAAATATGCGCGATCGGTCACGATGCTGGTGCGCGGCGATTCCCTCACCAAGAGTATGTCTCAATATTTGATTGATCAAATCGAATCAACCCCCAACATCACTGTTCGCACCTACACCCAGGTTGCAGAAGTTAAGGGCGAGAAGAATTTAGAGGGAATCGTGCTGCAAGACACTCGCACCGGAGCGCAAGAAACTGTTCCAGCACCATCGCTGTTTATCTTTATTGGCGCACGTCCGGCAACCGATTGGCTGGCAGGGGTGGTAGAACGCGATGAAAACGGCTTTATTCTAGCGGGTCCAGATTTGCTGCAAAACCAGAGCCGTCCAAAGGGCTGGACGCTCGATCGCGATCCGTTTCTGCTGGAAACGAATGTGCCCGGTATTTTTGTAGCGGGAGATGTGCGGCATGGCTCGGTAAAGCGGGTTGCATCGGGCGTTGGCGAGGGCAGCGTTTGTGTGCAGTTTATCCATCGCTATCTCAGCAAAGTGTAATTTTTCCAGAGAATCGATTCAGCCTAGAGAATCAATTCAGCAGTGTAAAAAAAAGGGGGGCAGTGCCCACCCTAAAATGAACTGAAATTAGAATTCAAGCCGTAACTCGACTCAGATTTACCGCTGTTCCAGCGAGGTGATAAGCGGCTGTCGTACAGGCTGATAGTAGCGCTCTTCCAGCCAGACACGCAGATCGTCTTCAGAAATCCATTCGCTTTCTTGCCCCGTTATCGGATCGTGAGCGTGCCAAATCGGATTGCCCATCTGGTCGTAGGTTTTCCAGATATGGGGTTCTGTTGTCGATTCCAGCATGCGGGAGATCGGTCGCCAAATTTGCCTCAGCCAGTCGCTCAGTCGATGGGTATGACCGGAGTTGTCTTGCGATACCTGCTGAAGTTCAGCGATCGTTAAAGGAATTTGTTCGAGTTGTTTATACTCCAACCACTGTTTTTGCGTTCTCATTTTTGTGTACCTCCTCACAACATTGCTCTGGCGCTGTTTGCTCATGCAGCGAAGTCCGACAGTTTGACTGCCGAGGAGCAGTTGTTATGAATCCCATAAAGTATGCAGTTGAGCGAAAGGAGCATTGCTCCCTGTTTAAGTTTCCAGCTTGTTTTAACCGATCTCAAGCCTGGAGTCAGCGAGATGTCGTGAGAGAATGCCGTATTCGGTTGAAATTGCAGAATCAAATCGACTGCACTTATCCGGCAGAATTCCATCTCAGAAACTCTAGCAGGGCAGACGTTCTGCGATCGGCACTCTACATCTCAAATGGAAATCACCCTATTGAAAAGCTGCTTTGGGGCAGCAAAGACAAATATCTTTCCTGAAGGACAGGAAAGTAGAACGACCTCTGCTTGACTTACCTATTAGTATAGAAAGCCTGCGATGGCTCGACCTCCCACACCCGGATGAGCTGACTGGGCGATTCTATCAGGTGTTCTGTCTATCCGGTGTTCTATCAAGTGTGCTGGGTTTGCCTGCTTTTACAGCGCGATTTGATCAAGACGAATCACAGCAGCTCGGCTGCGTCACGCTCTTGCTGAAGGGCAACTTCGACCTGGAGGTATTGGGCTTCGAGCTGTGCCATAGTCACCGCAATTTCCTCGGCTCTATCTTCAATCCGGTTCAATTGCCCAATCTGTTCTAATTGTCGGCAAAGTGCGACTAGCTCCACTGCTCCTAAATACTGGCTGCTCGACTTGAGGGAATGAGCCGCCCGCGTAAATTCTTCTGTGTTTTCCTGCACCAGGGCGGTTCGCATCACTGCGAGCAGGGCTGGAGACTCTTGCAAGTAGCAGTCGATGATTTGAACGAAC
>NZ_JACJOR010000315.1:0-26903 GCF_014695615.1 Leptolyngbya sp. FACHB-711 | reverse complement strand
TTGTCGATGAACGTGACGGTAGTGACTGCTTCACGGGGTGCAACCATTGCCCTGGCTCGCCTTCAGCAAACTTGTCCCTATTTTACTCCTTCTAGAGTGATGAAACAGGGATAGAACTAGAAAAATCTTTTGAAATCGACCTCGCCCAATGATTTGCAAGGTCGATTTTGCTGAGTCCCTATCTGAATCCGATCGCCCCTACTGCTGCCTCGACCTGCTGCTCTGATACTTCTAGATACCGCTGCAAAGCTTGCAGGCTCCGATGTCCTGATATCTCCTGAATCACTCGCAGGGGAACGCCAGCACTGCTCATCTGGGTCAATGCGGTCCGTCTGAAGCTATGCGTCGAAACGCCCTCCAGCCCTAACTGATCGCACGTCTCCCGCAGGATGGCATCAGCAGACCGTGGGTTGATGTGCCCTCGACCGTGCCGGCCTGGGAATAGATGAGTCTTGCCGCGATCACCACCGTAAGCTTCTAGATACCCTCGCAGCGTGGGATGGGTGATAACCTGCCGCGTCTCCGCTTTGCCCTTTGTGTTCGCCTTCCTAATCGTCACTTTGGCTCGCACATTGCCGGAGCCATCAAATACATCGGCACTCAACATCGTGCAGGCTTCATTCACCCGGCAGCCTGTGAACAGACAAATTCCGAACAACGCCCGATCGCGGTCGGACGGGAACGCATCAAATAGCAGCTTCGCCTCATCTGGTGACAGCACCTTAGATTGACCATGCCGATCGACTTTCACCCCTTACCTTCCCCCAGTTTTTACATGAAGAAATTATACTTTGTTCATGTAGAGGGGTCAAAGCATTGATATTCCGTTCTTTAATCGCATAGATGCAAAAAACATTTTACTTATTGAGAATAACCCCCTGTTTATTGCAAACAAGACTAACTCTGTTATCAGTTTGAGACTGGGCATACTCAATGTAAGAGCTAGCAAAGTTGACAGAGTAATCAAAATGGGCAAGCAATCAAACCCGATGATCGGCTGTCGAGTCAGTTCAGAGTGGAAGGCAAAGATCGAATCGATCGCCACCGCCAGCGGTCGAAACTCCAGCCAAGTGATTTATGAAGCGATTGGGGTTTACTTGGGATGCAATGACGCTAACACCGTAGGCGGTCAAGTTGCCTCGCTGGAATCACGGCTCTCTGAAGTAGAGCGCAAACTGGCAGGGCTAACGCTGCTGCTGGGCAAGTAAGGCGTGGTAAAGGCGATCGGGTTTCGATCTCCCTTCCCCTGATACCTGGGTCTGTGGTGCGCTGGCTCAATTGCTCAATCAAAATTTGTCGAGCTTTGCAGGAAAATCACAAAGATCCCCCTGAAGCTTGACAACTCCGGCGGCAAAGTAAAGCGGAGTTTTGCCCCTAGAAGCTATGAAGTTGCCCTGTGTCTCTGTGGTCGTAGGTAGTGCGATCGTCCCTGTTTTAATTGCTGTTCAACCTGCTTTATCCCAAGAAGCGCAAGGGTGTTTCATGGTGAATCCTGCTGGGAGGAAGGTTGAGCTAAACAACGTTTGCCGTCCCATGGCTCAACCAGTTGCACTTCAACAAACAGAGGAGGAAGTCGCGCAGATTATGGATGATGGCGCGACTCTCTACGCAGATACGTGGTGTGAGTCTAGGGCAAGAGGAGGCACGCTTAGACAAGCCTCCGATGCTGCAAATTCGGCAGCAGCAGAGTACTTAGCTGGGAGATTACCCAGCGGCAGAAGCATTAATTCTGAATGGCTTGCCTCAGCAAGAGAAACCGCTTCGATTCTGTGCCCTGAGTATCGTGCAAGAGGTCTGTACAACTAAACTTCTGTCTTGAACTGGCACAATTAGTCCAGTTTTTTGTAAAGTTCAAGCCGACACCTTACAATTCCTCAGTTCCCGCACTTTTGTGTGAGCAGGGATTCGCCCTGCCTGGTCCCCTTAATGCGATCGTCCTCCCAGTTGCCCTACTGCTCTCACTGGGCACACTGCAAAAATCAAAACATCCTATGCCCGATTCCTACACATCGGGCTTTTTGATATGCCCGAATCCGCGATCGATCCTGCTGACTGGCTCTGGTGTGACGGTCTGAGCCGACTATCCCTATCAATCTCACTTAATGATTGGGTGAAACCAAGCTGTATTCTTGGCACTATCGTATTCAGTTCTGATTTGGTTGTTGCAGTGTGGGCAATCAATAGGTATGCCAATGTGCGGAATATGAACATCGTTGCCACAGTAAGGGCAATTGCCTGCTAGGAATAAAACAAATTCTTTAAGGAAGGCAGCAAGTAATCCCGATATCGAGATAGAGACCAAAAAGATAGGCCCAACTCCACCATGAGTCAGCGCACCACTCAGGATGGTAATAACCCAAGCAACTACAACGCCAACGCCGATTCCTATCAAAACTTTAACAACCAAGTTTGCCCTTTCAACCTTGGCTTTAACAGGCTTAGGCTTTTGACTTGGCTTGTAAATTGGCTTATGAATTGGTGCATGATTTTGCTTAGGCGTGGTCTTGCCCGCCTTCCATTGAAAGCCACACTTGAGGCAGGTTAGCTGCACCTTGCGAGCGCCCCACAAGCCAGTGGCTAAACCCAGTGGTCCCAGTAAGACTGCTCCTGCAATCGCTTTGCCGCCACTAAAGCCTTTCTTGTTCGCCCCGATCTGAGTAGACGTGCAGTGAGGACAGCGCACAGGATCGTCCTCCGACTTCTGGGAATGCGGCATGTCGCGATTAATCTGCTGAGGTTGGCTGCTTGATTCAAAAGGGGGTGCAGCCGATGCGGATGCTGGTGGTGAAATTGGTGGTACTGGAGGAGCGAAGCCTAATTGAATCTCTTCAATCCAAGCAGGTATGTCCTCACCGATTTGTTGACCGCAAACCTTAACGGTTGTAATGCCCTGGGGTGCTAGCTTATTCAAACCTCGCGCAATGAAGCTAACAATCTTCTGCTGTTCCGGCGGAGTGGGAGACTGGACGAGAAGCTGCAAGCAATTTCCTTTTACAGCAGCTCGAACCGATAGTCCTTTAGGATTTAGAGATTGATTCATTAATGTAGCGATCGCCCTTGGATCACCCTGCTTAGCAAGCTGCAGCAACTGGTTCATAATTCGCTTCCCCCTGTAGAACAGGACTTTGCTTATATTTCCTGAGAAGCGAAAGGCATCCCGGATTGCTTCTTACAGAAGTTGGAAGAGGGGGCTGCTCTGCGTCAGTGCGATCGCAAAAATCGAAACCCCCTCAAATCGAGGGGGTTAACCATTTAGGCGGCTCCGCCAATATCAAACTGCAACTAACACGTATCTCATCCCTTGAACAGCAAGCAAATAGCGTCCGGTGGGTAACTGTTTTCGCTCTCGACTGATCGCGTCTGCTTGGTCTGCGGTGTGACAGTTGATCAAGGTCAGTCCATCAGGGTCGATCGCAATTCCATCAAGCTGTCTCATCTTCAAGCGATACTTTGCAAAGATGTTCTGGATCTCGTTCATCATTGGTTCCTTTAATTAACTAGGCTTGCTTTGAGGCGTTGATTCCCTCTGTATTTCACGCAGCAATGTCAGTCATACTTGATACAAGCAAATCGCGCTCCACTTCTGCCAGCAGTCGGGCTTGCAGTTCCGCTTTGGTGTTGGCGTTGTACCGGGGAAGTTTTACGCGAGAGGCGATCGCCTTCAGTTGCCGGATGGAAAAGGGCGATAGGTCGATCGCCTGGGGTTGCTCCGTTTTCAGTGTGCGCCGCTTGAAGGGCAAAATCCGATGCTCGAATACGGGCGCGGGTGCGATCGGTTCCGGCTCTGGCCGTGGCTCCGGCTGCTCCGGCTGCTCGATAGCAGAGAAATCGATCGATAGCTGTCCCGGCACGGTGCGATGACGCTTCATAAGTCCATTCAGAAAAAGTGAGCCGTAGAGGGCGATCGAGCCAAGAATGAGCAATTCAGCGATAAGGGTGAGAAAACCTTGTGCCGTCATGATTGGGTGTCTCCTGTAGCGACGTGCGTAGTAATTAGTGGAGCCAGCGAGTAGCCAGAATTGTGTGCTGTGGGTATTGGTTCGCGACCCGTTGCGCTAGTTCGCAGCAGTCGAAATGGTCACAAACGATCGCGGTCTGGAATCGTGAGTCGTCAGGACGGCATAGAACGACCTGAGCCACTGCAATTTGATTGGGTGCGCTTGTCTGGGATTGCATTGTGAAAAGTCCTGTAGGGTTTGCAGCTGCCTCTCCCGTGTGGAGATTGAGAGAGGCGGTTTGCCTTTGGCAAGAGCGAAGCTAACGAGCGTCTAAGCGAGATTCAGCAATTTCCCGTCAGAAGTTCGGCGGAAGCTGCGACCAGGCAGATCCGGACGGTGAACCAAGGGAACTACATTCATCGGTGCGACTGGCTTGATTGGTACGATCGGCTTCGGTGCTGGTGCTGTGGGCATCTCAGCAGCGGTAATGAGTGCCAGTACAAACTTCTCGATCGCTGCCATCACTGCAACCTTGATATTTCTCACCACCACTTCAAAGGCAGTGCTGCAACGTTGCGCCGGGCGGACATCAACATGAACCTGAAACAATTTCGTCACTGTCTTGGCGATCGTCTGCGCCTCAGGCATCGACTTTGCTCCCAAGTAAACCGACTTCAGGCGGGCTTCAGGCTTGGTTTTGAGCAGTTCATAACGGGCGATGATTCTGGACTGCCAGGAGGCGAGGTAGGAGCGATCGGACTGAAATTTGATGGAGAGTTGCATAATAGGAAAATCCTTCTTGGATGCTGGGCAGTGGTCTGATTGGCGTTGGACACTGCCCTTTGACATTTCTAATCTACCAACTGTTGGTTGGTATGTCAACCATTGATTGTCCAACTATTGGTTGGTCAACTGTGTTATCCTTTAGCTGATAAGCTTTGAGGGATGACAGTGAAAATCAAACTGAAAGAAGTACGGGAAAGCAGGGGGTTGAGCCAGAATCGACTGGCTCAGGCTTGCGATATGACCCTGCAAAACATCCAGAAGATCGAGTACGGGAAAGCCAAATCTCTGACCCTTGATGCTCTGGACAAGCTCTGTACTGCCCTCCAGTGCCAGCCAGGGGACTTATTGAAATACGAAGTGGAGCAACCAGAACCGATCGTCCCTGCTCCTGAAACAGGGCAGCCGATCGCCACATCCCCTAGAGATCAGAATTCTGAACCATCTGCGAAAAGTAGTGCTGTTGAACCTACACTGACCCTAAAGGAAGCATGGGAACTTGCTCAGTCGAGGGGTTATCAATTGAGTCTGACTTCCTTTAAGAGTGCGAATGGGCTTGAGTGGGTGGGACTGAAAAACACAAAAGGGGTACTTGGAAAGCGAAAGAGCGGCGAGAAATGTTATGTGGATCTGTGGGAAAAAAGCGGCTCTCCTGCCTGACCTGATCGCCCTCCATTCCCACACAGGTAAACCCCGACTGGATGCAATCAGAAGTTTGTCGTTAAATCGGAAACCATGAGGATGCCGCAATGCAGGAAGATTTAACAAAAATAAGGAACCGGGTCAAAGAATTCGCCGATCGCCGCAATCTAACTCCCTACGGACTCTGGAAGGCGGTTAACCGATCGGGTTCAACTTTGTCTGAAACCACAGTCCGGAAGCTGTGTAATGATCCATCAATCATCCCCACTGGCAAGGTGTTGCAGGATTTAGCAAAAGCATTTCCCCGTAGCACCCCTAATGATTGGCTCAAGTTCCCGTTTGTGAACACAGATCAACCTGCTCTTACTCAAGCGATTGAAAACTCTGTTGAGCGTCTCAGAGAGGACTCTGATTGGCTCAAGCGACTTTCAGAAGCGGTAAGACAGGGTAATTACGTCAAAGCCAAAGAGATGGTGGAGGAGTTCGATCGTTCCATGAAAGGCAAAGAAGACTGACAAGGCTCTGCCTAACATCAGCGGCCAAACTGCAAAATTTCTCAAGCCTTCACCAAAAACGGTGGGGTTTTTTGCATTGGGCATCCTGAAGATGAATGCGAATTCGCCCGATCGACTGGAGAAGGCAACGCTGGACGGATTGTGTAAAGCTTTGGGTGTCCAGCCTGGGGAACTGCTGTCTTATGAGCCAGATGAGGACGCGGGGTAGTGATCATCAGCATCTATTGCTCCGGCTCCGAGCTTGGCTGGACAGGCGATCGCAAAGGGTGATTAAGAACTTATCGTCGTTGATCTGCTGAGTTTTTGCTTAACAACACCAGCAATGAAATAGGGGAAAGCAGCATCCCAAAGAAAAACCATAACCAGGGATTACGTCTAGTATTCTGCGCCCATAGCGCACAAAAGCAGCCCACTAAAAACACGGCGGAGCCGGAAACGCTTTGATTAATGCTGTTAAATTTGCTCTCTAAGCTGGAAGCATTAGTCCTTAGATTTGCAACTTCGGTACGCAATTCCCAGATCTCCGATCGAAGGGCTGGAATTTGTGACTCTAACTCTTTGATTCGTGACTCTGTGTCTGCAACTGGCTCTGTTTGCTGGCTGATCCAGAAAACGACTTCTCCATTTCTCCCGTAGAAGTTATCTACTTGCTGCGATTGAACCGCTTCCATAAACCTCTGACTATTTTTTCTTTACGGCTGAGCTTTAGTCTAAGGCTGCTTCTACATCAACTTCTAGGGTTCTGCCATTGAAGCCGATAGCAGTGAATTGCTTCAAACTGATGTATTGATTCACTGCATACGCGGCTCAATCGTGCTGGTCGAAGGCTTTTCGCTATCCCATTACCTGAATAAACGGTGGGAAGTCAGTCTAATCAAGCACTCTAACGACTGCAAAATGACTTTACTAATGACCTTAAATCTGCATCTAAAATCAACCAAACGTGCCGACGTTAGCAATCCTGAAAAGACGCTCTATAGAGGAATCTTGGGCAGATCAGCGCAAAGCGTTTAGATACCAAACAGCTACCAAAAATAAGCGATCGTCATGGCATCTTGAACTGCTGGTGAAAGACTTCGATCGGAATGCTTACACCCTCACCCGTGCTTTCCTCAATCGCCCGATTGATGTCGATTACCTCACCGCGAGCGTTGAGGAATTATGAGCCTGGTTTGCGGCGATCGTCTCAGCGTTCCTAATCCTCAAGTCGTAGCTGATGGGGGAATTCCCCTAATCTGATCGTCAGAGTACCTCCGCTATTTTTCCTATCGCTAGCAGGATGAAGATGTAAAGCAAATTTGTGATTATAAGTACATAACAAATCTGCTTAATAAACTGCCCCAGCTAATTAAGGGCGTTTTCATGAATTGAGCCGTTCCCCAGGAAAAGCCCCCGACCGCACTGGTCGAGGGTTTTGTAATTGCATCAAGTCAGCAAGAATTAATGCGGTTTCTTCTCTTCAGGGGCTAAACGCCATTCCGTGTCCTGAATTGCTCTGACAAGGTATGGCGCAATCTCATCGAGCAAAAATGCCTCTTCAGCCGTAAAAGGAATGGGCTTGAAATCGAAGTGGCAGATTGTGCCAAACAGTTCTCCATTCTCATCTAACAGCGGCACGCCACAGTAGGAGCGCACCATCTGCTGTTTTGGATGCCCTTGCACTCGATCGTCCTCCAGGGATTCACTGACAATAAAAGGCTTGACAGCACTCCGCACGAAGAGACAATAGGACTCTATTACTGGTAAATCTGGGCAACGCTCAATCTTGGGGTTCTCCCGGTCAATCAAGTGCAAGTTACGCAGGATGTCCCCTTCAAAGCGAAAAACGGCGGTGAAGCGATGACGACTGATGGAGTTGAGGAATTGCAGCGCGGCGCGAACACCCCCTACCCTAAGAAGTTCACGGAAGGCAGCAAGTGCCTTTGTAGAATGTGACGATAAGTGAGATCTGGGAAGCATAGACTTTCGAACAATGCAGCAGTGGGGCTTTATCGTTCAACTATGTTGCGTCATTTTAGAAAAGGCTTCAAGCCCTCAATTGATTGAACCTTGCTTTAGCGTTACAGTTGACTGCTTGCTGCTGTACTGTTGCTCTGACTCGTTTAGATAGTCGAGTTTATAAGCCGATCGCACTTCACACCGATCGGCAAACTCGACCCAATAGGCACAAGTGCCACGATGCACGATGATTCCTGCCTCTCCAGTTTGCTGCATGATGACCCGCTGACCGTTGCGATCGATTAGGGGGAAAGTGTGATGCTTCATTGCGCGAACTCCTTCACCACGTCGATCGGGATTGCATAGCCGATACCGTTCGCTTCTCCGATCGCCCTGTTAATTCCCACCAGTTCCCCGCGAGCGTTTACCATCCCACCACCACTGAATCCCCCAGATAAAACGCCAGAGGGAACAGAGAAACATCTCATATCCCGCTTGCCGCAGAACTGCTCTGTTGCCTGCACTGTCGAGGGTGTGACGGTCAGCTTCGACCCGTTTACCAGTGGATACCCGATCGCCGTTACCGCCTCGCCTGCCTGGGGGCTGCTGCCCATCGGCAGAACTGGGAAGTTTGCGCCGTCTACCTGAATCAGAGCAAGGTCTGTTTCTGCGGATTGCTTCACCACAGTTCCTTTCAGCCATTCGCCGGACTGGGGAACGATCGTGACTTCGCTGGATTTAATGCAGTGGGCAGCGGTGATAAGCCGATCGGGTGCGACAGCAACGGAGCCACACATCCCGCCTTCAGGCTGCTGGATGCCGGGTACGCTGTTTTCTGGCTTGCTGCTGACTGCTGGTGCGGGCGGCTGGAAAAATGGCAAGCGAACGCCAGAGAAATCCCACATCGGCTTATCTGCTGCTGGTGCGGGAGTTTGGGCGGTTTGAACTTGCCCATTCAGCGAGTCAGGATTGCTTGCCAGGATGCCCGCAATTCGATCGCGCATCGCCAGAGAAGCAGCATTAGCCGTTCGCGTACCTGGTGCGAAAAAGTCTACAGAGACGTGAGGCGCGGTTGTGCTGCCCGTTCTCCCCTGAGTTCCCAGCACCGTACCCACATCGATCCGATCGCCTTCTTTGACATCGACGCGATCGAGGTGGGCGTAAAGCATATCAATTTCGTTGCCCGCTTCATTCACTCGAACAACTACTAGATTCCCGTAACCTCGCTGGGTTCCTCCAGCTTCAAGGTGGGATTCCCAGTTCTGATCGGCTACAACTTCAACCACGCTTCCGGCAGCGAGTGCCCCAAATTCAGCCCCGCGCTGACCGCCAGAAACCACATAATCAAGCCCTGGCTCTCCGCTGGCATCTTTAGCAGATGTGACCTGAATTCCTTTGAATGGGGTGGCTTTTCCTGCTGCAGTGCTGCTGATGGGTGCGCTTTGCAGTTCCTTCTTCCACCGCTCCAATACTTTCAGCGTGTATTCCCGAATCGAAGGATAGCTGTTGCCTGCCCAACTTTGCGGGGTGGAATCGTCATACTTGGCGGACTGCCCGGAATACCACATCGACGCGACTTTCCTTACCCGCGTTTCGTCGTCTCCGTCTACCTGATTCCAATACTCTTTAAGCTTGCAATCAATGATCTGAAGCTGTAGATCGGCATTGCCTTTGAATTCATCTTGGGACAACGATCGACCAATGCACTGCTGCGACCAGGCAGCGATGTTCTCTGGCATCACTTGCCCTAATCCAGTTGCCCCACTGCCGGAAGCATTCATCGCCGTATGGTTGCCGTTCGATTCTTGCCCAATGATGGCTCGACGCAGGGCAACGATCGGATCAGCATTGACAGCAGGTTTGTCAGCAGTTCCGGCACAGATGACGTTGCCAAACGGGATAAGGTGTAGTGCCCAGCCTGGGGCTTTTGGGCAAACCTCTGACCGAATCACCCCGATCGAAGTGACCACGCTGACAGAAGCAAGGCAAACCCCATAGAGAATCAAATTCTGAATGAGGTCTTGCCATGCCAACGTTTCGCCTATAGCTGCGAATCCTCGATTGGTTTTGCGCTCGGTGCGTTTTGTGGTTTGGTCGATGGAGTCGAGTTTGTCGAGTCGCTTGTGGACGGCTGCGAATTCGGCTTTGAGTTCTCGGAGTTCTGCGAGGATTTCGCGCTGTTCTGTATCTGCTGCCATCGCTGCACCTGTCCTGATGTCCAGTTTGGGAATGCCATCTGACCGATCGCCAGTGCTGTGAGGACGGCGATAAAGAGGTTGAGTGCTTTAACCGCTGAACCCAGCATTTACAGCCCCTCCTGATCCTGATTGGGCTGCTCCGATGTCTGGCTAAAGTTGGCTTCCTGTCGGGTGATGATTTCGGTAATCGTCTCCGCAAAGTCCAGAACAATCCCGTTCAAGTTGATGTGTCCACGGTTGAGACTGGTCAACATCCAGGGGATGCACACGGCAACGACGCAGGCTCCGGCGATCAAATTTCCAATATTCATGAGGCAAAAATCTCCGTTTTTTGTGGGTGGGAGGGGGAGTAAAGGGAACAGCAGGGAACAGGAGCAGAGGGAACAGCAACGCTGGAAGCCTTGACTTGCCTGTTGTTCCAAAAATCAATCGTCGGCTGGCTGTTCCCTGTTCCCTGATTGCGAGAAGTTTCGAGCGTGTAGATCGTCAATGCGATTTTTCAGGAGTTGATAGCGACGCGAGTCGTTCGTCCGCAATTTTTTCGCCAGTCCTGCCAGTCCTGCAAATTCCTGATAAGCGATCGCCGCTTTGCCCTGAACCGTTCGCTCTGCCATTCGAGCAAGAATCTTGCCCTCTGTCTCCGGTGTCCAGATTTCGTCTAGCCATTGCTGGTCAGGGTCGATCGGCTCCGGCGTTGCCACCAGTTCGATCGCCTCGTTCACTTCCAGATGGGGAAGTGCTTTAACGCTCAACTCCTTGTCGGCGTAGACCACACAGGGCCGTAAGCCTTTAATGACTTTGGGCAATCCCCGAATGCGGTCAATCGCAGCAGAGACACGATCGGACGTTGCGCCAATGTTCATGTAGTTGTCTGGCTCCTGAGCAGCACGGCGCAGCATCAGAACATCAAACTTCCGAATCAGTGCCTTATCCAGTCCTGTTTCGCCTACCGCTAAGCTGTGCAGCCCCAGAACAACGTGAACATTCTGTTTCAGCCCTCGCACGTTGAATTTGCGGATAAGCTCGATTACCTCGTCCTGCTCCTTACCGGAGAGGCTTTGGTAGTAGCTCACCCATTCATCGATGACTAACAGCAGCGGCTTTTTCTGGGGGCGGTCGCCTTCCGTCTGGTGAGAAGACTTAGCCCTCGCTTCAAGTTCATCAGCAACATACTTGATCGTGGCAGTGATGTCTTCCGGCTCAACCTGGACAACCTTACCCACGGGCAAACCGAACCATGTATTCGGCTCACTTCCTTTGTGGCTGCTGCCGTAGTCGATGTCGCAAATCAGCAGCTCTCCGTCTGGATATGCCTGGATGAACCGCTGCACACGGTACTTGAGCAGGAATGTTTTCCCGTCTCCACTTTCGCCGCAAACGACAAACGGACGAGACTCGAAGGAGTCGAACCAATCCGATTTCAAGCCAGTGCGGTTAATGAACTGCTCCGCAATCCGATCGCCCATCGGCATCTGCTTCAGGGCACTGGTAAGCAATTGGACCCGCTGACGCTCGATCGCATCAGTAACAGGGCTGACCACTTCTGCCACTTCCCCTAGAACGTCCTGCGAGTAGACCAGCGTTCCCTGAACTACTTCGCTATAGGAAAGCTTGCGGCGGCTTCGCATCGCCTCAGCAGTCCCCCAGGCGGCGAGGCAGGCTGACCACTGCACAGCAGAGTTAGCAAACACAAACAGACCGATGCCAGAGGTAAGCAGACCGCCAATAATGAATTTCTCAGGTTTGCTGGTCATTGCTGCCCCCTCGTCTGCTGATACTGTTCAAGGATGGGGGAAAGGTTTACAGCAGCCCGATCGAATCGAGGGCGGGAAGTCTTCATCCAGTCGATCGCCAGGGCAGTAGCAGCCAGTTCAGCTGATCGGTTCACCGTTTGAGCAAACTGATCGGCTTCACCCGTGGGACTGCCCAGCGATCTGCGGAGATAGCCAATGTCACCGGCTACGGTGCGGTAATGGTTGTTCAGCCATCCGATCGCGTTCCCTTCATCCTGGGCACGGTCGTAGAGGAATGCAGCGCGGGCATAAATCGCCTGCTTCACCCCAGAATCGAAACTGGTGTTAGCAACTGTCTTAAACGGAGTAGCGGCAGGGCGATCGGTCGTCTCCGGCTGCTCCGTCCGGTCTGATGCTGTAGCTTTGGGTGCGGTTGCCGGGGCTGAGATGCCCCGAGCCATAAACGCCACTACGACAATGCCAACGGCGGCAAGTTTACCGTTCATGGCTTGATTCCTCCACCACACGACTCCAGAAAACTGTTTCTTCGTCGGTTAGAAGCGGAGAGGCTAGCTTGCGCTCTGCCAGTTGCTTCAGCGCACGACGATCGGCTTCATCGGTAGTCGCTAGCAGTTGCGACAGTGCATAGAACACCAGCGTTGAACCAAGGACGGTGGGCATTAGGCTAAACACATAACCCTGGAACCGTCCCCATTGCTGTTGGCTGACTTCGTAACGGTCAGCAACATCTGCTCTGAATTCGCCGATCGCCGCATTGGTCCCAATAATGATGCCAAGACTGATTGCGGCGTATCCAAGAAGCGATCGAGGGTGGAATAGGTTTGTAAGTCGTTTCATAATGAGGTTGCTCCTAGTGAGTGCCACTGCTTCGATTTCTCAGGTCTGCGGCAGTGGCTAAACTTGAAATCCCTGTTGGCGCAACCAGGCAATCGTCCTCTGCTGTTCCTGCTGGTCGAGAGTCGAGGGATGCCGGGTAAGGTCGTTTGCGCTGGCAATCCTCCAGAGAGCGTCTATGCGAGTTGCCTGGGGAAGGAGCGAATTCTTGAAGACTTGAAGCTGCTTGTTGATGTAAGTTTTATCCATTTGGTGATGTATCTCCTATAGGGTTGAGGATGGATTAGCGAACGTTTTGCACAATCCAATCGATGACAGCCTGTTTCTCCTTAAGATTGGCGATCGGTAGACTCCGGGCTAGTTTGGCGCGATCGCGGTGCTTTCGGTACTGCTCGATCTGGCTAGCGTAGTCAATGCGGATGAAAGTCATTGGGCTAACTCCTTAGATGTTTTTTCCAGAAATTCTGCTGCCCTGCATGGCTCATCCTGTCTTCAGTGGCGTGATACAGCCGTAAAAACTGGATGGCGAGATCAGAGGAGGGAACTTGTTTGAATCCATGCAGCTTGGCGTTTCGTTTCGCTGCTTCGATCTGTTGCTGTGTGTATCTTTGTTCGAGTGTCATCAGTTCAAATCCTTGTACAGTGCTTTTTGCTGTGCCCTGAGCCGATCGATCTCCCTTCGCTGGGCTGCGATCGTGCTGAGGAGTTGGTTCAGCATGAGTTAAAGGCTTGAAAGAACGCTGCTTAGCGCGTCCTGGGCTGATGCTGTTGGCTGCACTGCGGGGGGAGCTGCGGGCGGGTCAACGGGCTGTGAACCTTGCAGATAATGACGGGCATAAACCCTCACCACTGCTTCGATCGCCTGCCTGGGGGTTCCCAGTCCTCGCGCTGCCGCAATTTCCTCCCCTAATTGCCAAACATCTTTGCTGATTCTGGTTTGTGGCATCATTGCGCATTCCTCAAGCAACGATGGTCAGCAAACGATCGGACACGGGCGCGGCGTGGTAGAACATTCCCTGCACATTGGCAAATTCAGGGTTAGGCATCACCACAAACGGATTCACGCCTCGCAACTTTGCCTCAACCAGATGAGCAGCGCCCCCAGCGACAATAAAGCGGCGAGTTGAGGGCAGATGAGCAGTGCAAGCGGACTGCACAGTTCCCAAAATTTGCTTAAACCAGGGGTCTAAATATTCGGGGAACCATGCAGCCCAGCTAATTCCAGTTTCCTGGTAGCAGTGCCCACGGGTGAAGCCGTCGAGGATTGAGCCAACATCAGGTGACGTGATGCCGAATCGCCGCAGCGGAGTTTTGAGCCGATCGTCTGCGGCGATTTGCTTTGCCAAGTGGTAGGAGCCAAAGCGATCGCCCACGTCTCCGGCGATGATGTCGCCATCAGCATCAATGACCCGATACAGCCAGGATGAGCCACCCAGATCCAGCACAATGCTGTAGCCAGAATTAGAGGTGAATCCTGCTGCCTGCGCCTGCCAGTATGCGCCAATTCCTTCCGGTACAACCTCGACGTTCACCACGTTGACCTGATGCTGCTGACCGTTGCGCTTGAAGCTGTGCTTTCCAGCGAGAGAAGCGGTTAAAACATGGGCGTAAACTTCGGGCGAATGGTGCGAAACGATGAGCCGAACATCACCAGCGGTTTGCGCGATCGCGCTGTAGAAGTGCAGGCGGGCAAGCTGGGCTTTGTCGGTGGTAACGGTCTGTTCCTGGCTGGCGTACTTAAACGCCTGGTGTCCAACGTGGTAGCGTGTGCCGTCCTCAAACTCGATGATCGGGCTGTTTCTCAAGGCTTTCAGGGCATTCACGCCACGAGGTAAACGGTACTGAACCGATCGAATTGAGCGCGGCTGCTCCGTCCCATCACAGACTTTGATCTGGAAATTGCCGGGGTCGAGTGCGATCGTTGTCAAACTCATGCAATTGTCTCCAAATAGTACAGATGTTGCAGTCCCAAAAACTGCCCCTAAATAAAGGGCTGCTCCTTTCAGTGATTGGCCTTGATGCAGTTCTTAAGAAAATCTGGGGTGGGTGCGATCGTTTCGACTTGTTACGCTTGCACCCACTTGCAACTAGATATTAGCATGTTATAGCATGGTAGCAACAGGTTATTTAATGCTTTAACTGAGATCTTTAATGCACAAAACAGGGCAGGAGATAGAATCCAGATGGCGAAACCGTTTCAAAACATGGCTTACAAATTCACCGTGACCCTGCCTGATGAAGTTGGGCAGGACTTGCAGAAGTGGGCGAAAGGCGAGGGCAGACCGACCGCCAATCTTGCAGCATTCCTGATTGAGCTAGGTGTGAAGCGCAAGTTCCCCGACAAATATCCAGAAATTGAACCTGGAAAGGGAAAGTGAGGCACGATCGCAATGACCAATGAAATCAGGGCGCAACGGGCGATCGTCCAGCTCGGAGATTTTCAGATCGAAGGCTTCATGCTGCCTGACGGCTCCTACCGGATGAGCCAAACTCAGGCGGCTGAATGTGTCGGGAAACCAGAGATTAACGCCCGACGCTTTTTAGACTCGAGGGCTATCAAAGCTTTACTGGGTGAAGGTTATACGCCCGACAGTATCGAGGTTGAATCGACTCAACTGCGAGGGCAAACCCGAATCAATGCTTTGCCACTGGCTGTAGTGACAGCGTATTGGTTCACTCAAGCTAAGCAGGGCAACGATCAGGCTGCAAGTCTTGTGTGGGCCATGCTGACCGAGACGTTAGAACGCAGGTTCGATCGTGCTTTCGGGGTTTCTCGTTCAGAGGACGACTGGGACCAGCGACTAGCCGAAGGCATCATTCGGCAACTTGAGAACGATGTTGCGTCCGCGCTGGCTGAGTCAGACATATCTCGCTATCGAGAGCGACTGCTAGAGCAACAGCTTCGAGATAACGGGATAGAGCCGTGGGCATTGCCAGGAGATGAGGAGCAAAGCGAGGGATGAAGACAGCTACCTTCTATTAAATTGCCAAGAATTTTAACATCTTGATTTCTAGGTTTAAGCATTTCAGCTAATATTAACTGGCTCAGTCTATACGGCTGTTTGAAACAAGAAGTATTTTTGAGATTCCTTCCCTTTATAGGTTCTACCATCTTACTGTCAACATTAATTCAAAACTAGGCGGCTTAGATCTTTAAATTCAGTTCTGATCCTTTTCCACGAAAAATAAGCTACTCTATACTTGACAAAAGACAATAACTAGGAGGAATAAGTGGTAGGGCGAAATGAACAAGATCTAATCAATGAGCTGAAACCGCTCTTCGACGATCCAGGTTTTGCTAACGCTTTTCGCTTCCTAGTTGAACAGGAGGCAAGCAAAAATGGTTCGTTCGAGAGAAGCCTCTTTGAGCAGCTTTTTCCGGAATTCTACGACTCCCTGGAAGAGTATGAGCAGGCAGAAGCCTATCAAGCGGAGCTGGATGAAAGAGACTGACCCGAAAGCGAGCCAATCGATCGACCAGTTAGCCGATCGGGTCAATCCTGACGGCATCCGGCACTGCTGGGGTAGGCATATCAAAGTAGCGTGAGGGCGATCGGCAATGAGAAAAATAAGTGAATCAGATGTAGACGAGTCAGAAGTTTTGGAATTGATGAACAGCAGGTTGCTAGTCCCTCGCCTTCCATCAAAAGGGGAGCAATTGGCAATTACTCTAACTTTGACTGAGAGAAACATTGCTCTGCATTGCTGGCTAAAAAAGCGGAATAAGCATCACGTTGTACCGGCAAAGCGAAAATTGATAAAGCTTTTGGAACCTGAAGTTGAGTATTTATCTCGCCTCGATTTGCTGTGCATTGTGTGCCATGCTCGCAGAATGCTAGTTCCTGAAGTTGAACTATCCTACAAAGATTGGGCAGAGTGGTTTCTCTGCATCATTAAGGAATTCCGGCAGGAAGTCGTTAACCAGAAGTTTTCGGATACAGATTTTTGGAGCAAGAAGGGGAATCACAAGGATAAGTTCATTAGGCTTCTGCAATTGCAACTAAGGCAAGTGCGAAACGGAGAAAACCCTTTCGATCCCAACGTTCCAGGGAATCAGTTTAAGTTCCGTCATTTTTCGCTACTGCTCAACGTAGCGATCGGGCTGGCTGAGAATGACAGAGAATTTGAGCTTCAGTTCTGGAAGCCGTTTCTGAAGGCTTGGGACGGAAGAATTAAGATGCTTCAAAGCCCCAGCTTCAAGCGGCACGAGGCGGATGGAGACAATGTTTACGTTCATTCAGGAGGAAGGCAAAAAAAACGGATTTTGTAACCCTCGCCCAGCAAGGTTTTCAGGCGTTTGCCACAAAAAAGTAAATTCCAGTGGTTGACGTGATATCAAATTAATAGTTGATTTACTCCCCGACTACCACATCTAGTAAATCAAAAGCGATAGTTCAACTCCCCGACTACCACATCTGGGCTGAACTATCGCCTTCAAAAAACAGAACGGTCTTTCGCAAATCAATCCTGCTTCCCAGGTAACTGGGGGCAGATCTCGATCATGAAAACAAATGTAGCAAAAATTTCCGCAACTCCGGTATCCCCCGAACCATCAAGTTACAGATCGCGCTGGCGCGCAAAAGCCCAGAAACTGCTAGCACAGCAGGCTGAGGGCAAACATCTCGATCGCCGCGAGCGTCAGATGACGCAGAAGTTCATCGCTTGGCAAGCTTTAAAGACAGAACGATTTGGCGGTTCTGCTAATTCAAGATTTACACCTCACCCTGGCGCATCTTCACGGCAAGGCATCCTGACATTGACCACCCACGAGGATGCCATGTCTTCAAAAGCAAAAAGGGGTGCCGCATGACCTGCAACCCCAAGAAGAAAAACTGCCCCGATTGTAACACAATCAGAATACAGAACGTAGTATATCTCCCACTAGACCGCGATCGGCTCTTGGATGAGCCCTGGAATCCTCAGGCATCAGCTCAGGTTGATTGGTGGGTCTGGTACTGCGATCGCGAAGGCTTGCAATCGGCGCTGGGGGTGGCAAAATGAGCACTCACCTAAAAGCAGATTTCGATCGCCTACTCTCTGCATTCAAGGCAATTGGCGAACTCAAGACCGAACTGGAGCGGCAGTACTGGCTTAGCCGGACGGCTGCATTTCACGGGCTGACACGGGCTGAGATGAGAAGACTTTTCTCTCTCTGGCTGCTTGAAACGCTGGAGGGGCAGCACAATGGCTAGTCTCTCTAAAGCTGTTCGGCTTAAGCGGGAGTGCCCGATCTGCGAGGGTGCGCGGCGTGATTGCCGAAAGATTACCTATCTGAACGGCGGCATAAGCTCGGAAGTCATCCATTGCCGCAGTGAGGACGCAAATCCGATCGGCTATACCTTCACACGTATAGACAGGTGGGGCTTTGGGATGTGGATCCGGGCTGAGGAAGCTGAAAAGCAACAGCAGAAGAATCAGCGTCCGGAGAAGCAGCAGCGCCAGGAACAGGCAAAAAACTTGCTCTCAATTCCCGATCGCAATCGGCAGTATAAAGCGGTTGCGCGACATTCAGGGCTGAGTCTGGAGCATCGGCGTAAGCTCGCAGATCGGGGGCTGCTGACGGAGCAAATTGAGGCGGCTTATTCCCAGTCGCTTCTGTGGACGTGGCAAGGCAACTCAGCCATTCCGGGAGTAACATCTGAGTTGCCCGGAGCTGATGGCAATGGTCGGCTGCGAAAATTCGGCTCTGGTTTAGCGATCGGTGTTCCGAATCAACTGGGACAGATTTTAGGGGCACAGATCAGGGCTGATAAAGTTTCGTCAGGTGGCAACCGCTATTTCTGGATTAGCAGCAGCAGCATCGGCGGCAACGGGATTGAACTGCCGTCCGGTGAAATTCCGATCGGCTATTACCTGCCTGTGCAGGAAACAGCCATCCGGGATGAAATCAACCTGGCTGAGGGATTCCTAAAGCCACACGTCATTGCTCAGAAGTTTGGAGTTCTCTGCCTGGGTGCATCTGGCGGCAACTTCCCATCCAGCTCGCAGCAATTAGCTTCCTATCTGAAAGCCGCAAGTCAGGCGACTGGCTCAAATGTTGTGGTTCTGAATGCTGATGCTGGCTCTGTCAAAAACGCTCACGTCCTGGAGCAATACCGACAAACTCATAATCTGGTGGTCCGTTTGGGCTATGAGTTCCGGGTGCGCTGGTGGGGGCAAGTCCAGAAGACCGCCGGTGATGCCGATGAGATCGACGCAGAAACCTTTAACAATGCCCAACTTCTGACGATCGAAGAATTTGAGGCGATCGCCCAACAGCATGAGCCTAAGAAGCCATCAGGCGGATTTGGGCAACTGGCAGAGCAACCGGCAAACAGTGAGCAGCAAGAACGCCTGCGGCTGATTCAGAAACGGCGGATTACCTTTCAGACGCGGTACTGGGAAATGCTGAAACGAGATTTCCTGCTGACTGCGACTGATGGGCGATCGATCGAATACTACGAGGGGTTCTGTAAGCAGTTCAGCCTGCACGCTCCCACCGTCCTGTTGCGCGGCTGGCTGGGATCTGGCAAAACAGAGGCAACTTTGCGATCGTTGCTGGCGCGGCGGGAGTATCTGAGCAAACAGATTCTCCTGATTGTTCCTCGAAATGGACTGGGACGGCAGACAGCAGCACGAGCGGCAAGGCTAGGATTCCCTGAAATTCGGCACGTTCAGGACGACAACAGCGAGAACCGGGACAAGCTGCGTCGGGGTGAGCCAGGGCTATACGTCCTCTGCCCTGATTCGCTCAAAGACTATGCCGTGGGCGAGGTCTGCTGGGCGGATACGATCGTCGTTCTAGACGAGTTTGCCGGGATGCGATCGGAAATCCTGAGCAAGTCTGCCGTCATGCCAGAATTTGAACGGCTGCTGTCTGAGTGCTGGCGACTGATCGCCGTCGATGCCTTCCTGAGTGATGCTGACGCTCGAATTCTCAGCCGATATCGCAAGGGGCAACGGCTGATTCTGAACCAGAAATTTCAGCAATCCCCTAAGCCAGTGTTCTGGTTGGAGCAACTCAACAAAAAAGGCATGGTTAGCCTGCGGCATGATGGGATCGCCTTCGCACTCATCGACCAATGGGCGGCAGAGGGAGTGAAGTCGATCGCCGTGGCATCAGACAGCCTAACCGCATTAAAAGCGGTTGTGGCTCGGATGAAGCAACATGGAATGGATGTTCACGTCTGCTCCAGCGAAACGCCAGAAGAAAATGCTTTGTTCATGCCCGACCCTGACGGCTATTTGCAGGCGAGTGGCATCAGCTCGATCGCCTTCAGCCCAACAGCTCAGAGCGGACTTGACGTTCAAACACACTTCGATAAAGGGTTGTTACTCTGCAGCGGTGTGCTGCCACCGCCGCAAATGTTGCAAAAGATGGGGCGGGCGCGGCAGTGCCAGGAATGGTATGTCTCGTGTCCGCGTTTTGTTCAGGACTCGCCTATTTCAATTCGGGCGCTGGATAACGATCGCGTGAAGCAGTGGGGGATTCAGCTTCAGGACGCATTCACAACCGCTGGTGTTCAGCACAGCGATCGGACGCATGGCTGGGGATTGTGGCAGAGTGCAGTCGATGAAGTAGCCCATTCGTTTAACAGCGAGTACCTGCAAATGCTGCTGGAGCATTTCTTTGAACGGGTTGAAACGCTGGAGATCAAAGACGCACCAGTGCAGGAATGGCGGGACGCGATCGAAGCAGTTAAGCAGGAAGATGCAAGGCAGCTCATCAATGGCAACCTGGGGCGGGGATTAGATCTGCTGAAAGCCCAGAAAGCTCCTGTCTTTAATAGCGAGGTCTGGGATGTGCGGCTGGCGCAATTGCACGACAAATACCCAGAGGTGGTCAATGACTTGATTGCGCTGGCAAACGATGAGGCGACAGACCAGGAGCAGCTAATTAACTTGGTGCGGATCTTCAAGTCGTCGCGGCTCGATCGAATCAAGTTTTGGGTCATGGCAACAGAGCCAAATGAACAGGATGACGGGGCAATTCTGGCGCTGCTGCGCGACAAGTTCACTTGCGCCAAGAGCGCCAAGCTGCGAGCGTTCCGCAATATCCGGTTATTCCGATCGCTCAACTTGGGACAGCTCGCCCAATGCAGCAGCACAACCGATGATGCCGTGGCAGATAGAACGCATTTCCACGCGGGATGTGAGAAGGTGCAAGAACTGTATGCGGAATTCCAGAAAGCGGATCAACTGCGGCAGTTCTTCCCACAGGTCGAAGATCTGTTCAGCTTTTGGGCGATCGTGCGTCAGTGTATGCGGTTTATGGGCTATCAGGGCTGCGGCAAAGCGGTCAGGGTGGCAACAGAGGAACTGCACCCAAACGGTTGTCACAAGGACGGCAGAAGACGCTACAGCAAATCGAAAGTTGTCTACATGAATGGATGGCTCGATATGGAATGTAGCGGTAACAAGCTGTTTCAGCAGATTTTCTGGGCTGACATTATCCCAGCGATTCGTAATCGACTATCTCTGGAACGATCGAGACGGGCAGAACACGCTACATCGCCACCAGAAGAACTGATAGCGGCATAGGGCGATCGTCCAAATTAGATTAGAACTGTTTACCCCCCAGAAATAGGGGCGGTTTTCTGCTGCTTGGAAATGCTGAGACTGTTCCACAAAGGGCATTACACATGATTTCTCTACAAATTGTGGTAGCGGTTTCAGGCTTTCACCAGATTTAGGGCGGCAGAATTAACGCGAACAGCAAATTATTGTCCAAAATAGATGTACTAAATCTCGTACTACTCATTGCAAAAGGGATCGATTGCCCAGTGTGTAACAGCCCTTATATAGATTCAAGACCTTCATATAGCGCGGCTTACACACCTTAATGAGTCCGCAAACTGGAACAACTGCATGGATGAATCAGAAGCACTCCGGCTGGAGTGCATCAGCCTAATCAACCAAATCGCCCGATCGCCCTACAACATCAAGCTTTTGTTATCGGCGCGGGCAGGGCTACAGGTCGTCGCCGGGTACAAAGCACATCGATCGCAGCAAATGCGCCAGCGGATGCAAGCTAAATTTGGTAGATGATTGATGGTTGTGGAGAATAGCCGATGCCACGCTGGACAGTAGAAGCCCGTCAGAAGCAGTCTGAACGAATCCGGCAACTCAAGCCTTGGAAACGATCGACGGGTCCGAGAACTCGATCGGGCAAGCGTCGATCGAGTCAGAATTCGCTGAAAACTGGCGAACATACTCAGTTAGCAAAACTAGAGCGCAGTCTTGCCCGATCGCTAGGCATCAGCCTGCATGGCTTGCGAGTGCCAGAAATAGATTATGCAGCGATCGATTCAGCATGGGCAGATTTTTTCCGCACTGCCGATTTTGAGGAAGAAACGAACTAGATGAAAGTACCACACAAGTACCTTAACGATCGCCGGAGTGCCCATCCTACGAGCTTTTTCGGTTTTCGCTTTGGTGATCTAATGGTTGTTACATGTAAAGTGTCACATCGCAAAACGAACTAAACAAAAGGTAATTGTTTGGTATCAGTCCGATCGCCAGAATCCCGACTCTACAAAGGTTTGCGTTTTGCACCTTTGGCATATTGCGATCGCAGTTTTACACCGCAGAAAGTGCAAAAAAGTGTAAAAACGCGCAGATAAAAGGGGGCGATCGACTGTCCTAGGGGAAGTGTTGTAGACATGGGAAAACCTGAGAGCTTTTGCGCTGATTGCCTAAAGGTCTAATACCTTTAGAAGATTATCTGATTAACGCCTAAAGCTCTAACGCTTTCCTCAAGTCCTCAACATTCTGAATCGAATCCCAGTCAACGTCTGATGTCTTCAGCAAGTCGATCGCGACCTGGATTAGATGCTGAGGGTAGCAGCGCTCAGCAGGGGGCACTGGCTCATCATTGTTGCCGCGAACCTGCCGAGCGGTGTCGGCTAGCCATTCCTGCTGTTGCTCTCGAATTTTGATGTTCACAGTGATCAGCTTGTCTTGCTTCTTTGCCTTACTACTTACAGTTTTAGCGGTAGTTTTGGGCTTCGGTTCTGGGCGTTGCTCTAGCTCCGGTGGTTCCGGTACGGGTCCAGTTGGTGTGGTGCTAAAATCCCTGAGCTTCCCCATTCCCCCCATACGTAACTTGCTCATGCTTTCACCTTCCAGATCTTCAACAGTTCTTTGCCCAATGACTTGTAGGCGATGGCTCCGGGCGATTTCGGTGCATACTCCAGCACCGGCTGCTGCTGGGCGATCGCCTCTGCCACTGCAATATTTTCGGGAATAACGGTATGCAGCAATCGATAGTTAAAATCTTCTGCTGATGTCACCAGCAGGTCATCTGCCTCCCTGGTCAGCACCAACGATCGCTTATACCTGCACCGCAAAACCTCGATCGGCTTGTCCGGGCTATCGTCACGAATGAGCGAGATTGCCTCACTTAGTCCCTTTAACGCGGCTGGCTCGCAGAGAGTCGGCAGCAGGACGCGATCGGCTGCTAGCACTGCCTGAACCGATATCAGTCCCAGGTTAGGGGGGCAGTCCATCAAGCAAATATCAAAGCCTAAAGGTCTAATACGTTTAAGAGATTGGGTGAATATTTCAGACTGAGAAACGAGGCGAAACATTCCCATATCGCCGGGAATAATGGACAGGTTTTTAACCTGCGTCTCCAGCGGAGCGCTCGGCTTATCTCTTGCCAGCCAATCGATCGCCGTAGGAGTTTTGCCATCCATTCCCAAACCAAAAGAAAGGGTGCGCTGTCCATCAAGATCGATGACTACAGTTTTAAGCTTCGACCTAGACAAAGCTGCGCCCAAATTCAACACCGTGGAACTCTTGCCCGTTCCCCCTTTCATTGCCCAGCAAGCGATCGTCAACATGATTCTCTCCAGGCATAGACAGGAGAATCATAAGCCTAATAAGGGTTATTCAGAGTAACCCTTAAACCTCTAATACCTTTAAACCTTAAAGCTTTAATTACTTAAGCAGTTGAGCGCAATTGTATCGTGGTTTGCTGCTGATTCCTCACCCCATGGGCAGCGAACTACAAGCTAAAGTTTTCCATGAACCCCCCGGAGATTCCATATCTCTTTGAGTAGTCGTAGGTGGAAAGCCTTTTCATTTAGTTTTGGGGATAATCGGTGCTTAAATTCCGACTGAAATATGGAGCCGAAGTGTGGGTGAACTCGATCGACCCTAATGAAAGCGCAATGATCGAGTTTTCAGGAAATCAAGATTGGGTTGAAATCATCCGTGATCAGCTCAAGCGGCAGTACGGTGCGTTTGGGCATTTGATCGGCACTTCTACCACCCCGATCGATCTGGCAGCCGCGCTACGAAGCCCTGGAATGGCAAGATTTCAGCCAGAACTAATCGAAGGTGCGGAACTGGTAGAACGATACGATCCAAAGATCCCTAAGGATGCCGTGACCTGAGCTAGTGGCGAGGCATCCTGAAACTGTTGCAAACCGATCGCCCCTTATGCTTCCCCTTCTCCCTGAACAAGTAGAACTTTACTCAGCCAAGTAAGGACAATAAAGTAGAGGGAGCTAAGCGTTGAGGAATAGAGAGTTTAATGGTTACTTCAAATAACAGCTTTAACAGAGCGCAAAATCTAGGAGTTTTGCAGTCGGGGATAAAGACCATTGGCGAATCTGCAAATCAGAGCGATCGGGTGGATTTCTTCAGCTTTAGAGTCACAAATCGCAGCAGATTGCAGGGCGGGTTGCTCGGGCTTCGCAGCGACGTTAACGTGACCCTGTTCGATCGCAATCGTAAACGCATTGCTGTCTTTAATAACGTTGGTAAACGGCGCGAAATCATCGACGCAATATTGGAGCGAGGTCGCTACTTTATTAAAACGACTCTCCGTTCCGGTGAAACTCGCTACCGCCTCTCACTGTTCGCTAGTCCCCTGGCTGCCCCTGATCCAGCAACAGCAAGTTTTGTGGGCTTAACCACCGACAACAGCCTGGCTTTTTTCAACAGTAACAATTTATTAAACGTGACAAGAATTGGCGTCACCGGACTGCAGCCGGGTGAAAACTTGCTGGGCATCGATTTCCGTCCCGTAAACCGTCAGCTCTTTGGCTTGGGCAGCAGCAGTCGTCTGTACCGCATCGATCCTGCAACAGGAGCCGCCACCGCCGTCAATGCTCAACCGTTTGAGGTTCCGCTGAGCGGCAGCAGCTTTGGCTTCGACTTCAACCCCTCGGTCGATCGCATCCGGGTCGTGAGCGATGCCGGGCAGAATTTGCGCCTGGTTCCAGATACGGGAACGGTTGTCGATAGCAATCCCAATCTGCCGGGGGTTCAAGCTGATTCGAACCTGAATGGTGCAACCACGTCGATCGAAACCACAGCTTATACCGACAATTTCTTTGGCGTCGCCCCGATTACGCCGCCTGCTGCGACCACCCAATATACGATTAACACTGTGACCGATCAGCTATTTATCCAGAATCCGCCCAATGCCGGAACTCAAACGCTTGTTGGACCGCTGGGCGTTGACTTCAGCCTGAACACCGGGTTTGACATCGTCACCCTGCCCGTAACCGCGACGACTGCCGCCGTAAATACTGCCTTTGCGTTATCGAACAACTCGCTGTACATAATTAATTTGACGACGGGTGCAGCAAGTCTGCCTGGTGAGGTGCGCGACAACCGAACAGCACTAAACTTTAGAGGGCTGGCAGTTCGATCCTAAACCGCAGACAGGGCAAGGCGTAACAGTAATAGTGGCAAATAGTAGCAGTGTTTCGATCCCTGGTTTCAGGCTGAGTTGAGCCAGGGATATATTTTGTCAATTTTAGTCAGCTCCTTTGACTTCCGCTGATATAGCAGTACGGATTAGGGTAAGGACCGGGCGCAGGGGTGGAGCCCCTGGCTAAGGGCAACGCTCCCAGACCCCTCCTCCTAATGTCCTAACTTGCTGGCGTAAAGCTATAGCCCTGTTTCATCACTCTAGGCAGAGGAAAAGCGCTGAGGAGCCAAGTGAGGCAACCAGCCTGGAAACTGGTTGATCTGGTCAATTAGGCTCATAAACCCATGTCCTAAATCAGGAATGTCAAACACTGCTAACCAAGACTTGATGGAGCAAAAGTAGAGGAATGGTTGAATCAGCAATTGCACGTTATTGAGCCGCCGTTTCCAGCCTTGTGGCTCATTCCAGTAACGATGCTGACGAAACCGAGTAAGTAAATCTAATTGACCTTCATCAAGTACAGCGGGTCGCTCATTTCCTAAACCCCAAAATTGTAAGCTCACCATCAAGTATGCGCTCGAAACAATCTCCCACCACCGTTCAATCTGTGCATAGTGTGTCACTCGATAATCTGCCCAGCCTAATTGGTCTTTACACTGCTTGAAGCCATACTCAATCCAAGTTCTTAGACCGTATAGGTTGCCAATCTGGTTCGCATGATCTTGCTGACCTTGCAGATGACTCATCACCTGCCAAGTGCTGTTCTTGGGTAGCGTCACTGGGTCATTGGTTAACGTCCAATAGCGCCACTTCAATCGCCGACCAAAGATGGTTTCTTGGATATAGCGCTCCTCGGTTTTTCCAGTTGAGAAGGTACGCTCAAACCGTTGCCAGTCGCTGTTAACAGGTTCTTCATCTTCACTCATCCACACCCCATGATTCGATCGAATCGCCACAATCCACGGCAGGTTCAACCGATCAAGCAATTCCACGAACGGGTGGCTCTCTCCATATAAACTGTCCGCCAAAACTAACTCAATCTTGAAGCCAAACTCGACTAATTCCTCGATAATAGTCTGCGCTAATTGCAGCTTCGTTTGATAAACATCGTCTTCTTTGAGTCGCTGCTTGGGCTTAAACACTTTGAATAGCAACGGAAAGGTGAATTGACCCGTAATACCGTAGGCATTGACCGAAACGATACCATTATCAATCTTGCCTAAGTTGCCAATGTACTGGCGGTCTACATAATCGGTCGTTTTGCCTTTTTTGCGGTCGCCAGTTTCGTCAATGACAAGCGTGATACTTTGACCTTTGAGTTGCTGTAGAACCAGGCTCAATCGTCGTTGTTGTAACGCCACAACTGACCAAGGTGATGCACTCAAGCAGTGATGTAAAACTTGGTCGTTGGCTAAACCAACAGCCTTCGCAATCGCGGGTAACGACTTGCGAGGGATCTCACTGATCAGGCCCAGATGCAGAAACTTGAATGCCTCGAAACTACGCACATCGACAAACAGATCTCGGTAGACGGCGCAGTAGTTGTCGATGAACGTGACGGTAGTGACTGCTTCACGGGGTGCAACCATTGCCCTGGCTCGCCTTCAGCAAACTTGTCCCTATTTTACTCCTTCTAGAGTGATGAAACAGGGATA
>NZ_JACJOR010000314.1:0-9658 GCF_014695615.1 Leptolyngbya sp. FACHB-711 | reverse complement strand
GCTCAATCTGGATTTGCTCCAGAGACAGCCGCTTTCCCTGCGACCAGGCTAACGTTTGGTCAGAATTAAGAACCGCGATCGGCATTTGACCCAGAGCGATCGATGGCGGCATGAGAGATAAGGCATTTGCTTCCATTTGAGCCGCAACCGCTTCTAGCGAAAGGCTGTCCTGCAAAAAAAAATCGCTGCTGCGCGTTCTTAGCAATTTTGCCAGCGTTCCCCCGGTTCCCAAAACATCACCTAAATCTCGCGCAATCGATCGAATATACGTTCCCGTGCCGCAGTCGATCGCCAGATCTAATTCGGGATACTCGCCCGGTCGCCAATCAAGAATTTCGAGCCGATCGATTTGCACTGTTCGCACTGGAGCCTCAACGGTCTCGCCCGATCGCGCCAGCTCATAAAGCCGTTTACCCCCAACCTGAATCGCGCTATAGCTGGGCGGAATTTGGGCGATCGTGCCCTGAAATTTGGGCAGAGCTGCCTTTACCTGATCCTGCGTGAGTCCAGAGGCATCAAACTGGGATAGAACTTCCCCTTCCAGATCATCGGTTGTGGTTCGCAGCCCAAACCGAACTGTAGCTCGATAGGATTTTTGGTGGCTGAGATATTGCAGCAGGCGAGTCGCTTTTCCTACGGCGATCGGCAATACGCCTGTCGCTGCGGGATCGAGCGTGCCCCCATGACCAACCTTTTTGGTTCGCAGCAGTTTCCGTAGACGAGCAACGCAGTCGTGAGAAGTGAGTCCGGCAGGTTTGTTGAGGTTGAGGAAGCCGTGCATGGGGAGGGGGCGAATAAGGGCGGTGGAGAGGAGGAGAGGGGGATAAGGAAGCTGATATAGTTTACTGTTTGCGAGAGGCGATCGGCTGATCCCGTGATTTGGGGATTGGACAAGGACAGCACAACAAAGAAACAAAAAACCAGAAAAAAGACAAGAAAAAGGTGGGGTGTCCCACCTCTGTTTGTTCGATCATGTCAAGCAAACCTGTTATTTCAGCCGATTGTTCAAGCTTGCAGGTACTTCTGCGCTCTGCAATTCCAAATTGCGACTTTACAAATGGCGAATGAGTATTACAGGCTCAGGTGAATGGGCAGGCTGCTAATTACCGTGTTCAGGTTTTCGGCGATCGTGCTGGTGATTTCCTGGGTAATAGGCAGACTATCGATCGCCATGCCTGCGGAGAGCAGCATCAGATAAAGAATGGAGTATTTGAACAGCGATCGGGCGGCTTGCTGATCCATCGGGTCTTTGAGTACTTCCCAGGCTTTAGCAAGAAAGAGTCCGCCGAGGGCGAGGGCGACGATCGCGTAGAAGGTTCCCATGACGTGCAGGGGGTAGACTAGCAGCAGCGTGACCGGCAACATCAGCAGCGTGTAGAGCCAGATTTGTTTTGCGGTTGCTTCGCGTCCGGCGACGACGGGCAACATCGGAACGCCGACTTTGGCATAGTCTTTCTCGATCATCATTGCCAGTGCCCAGAAGTGGGGCGGAGTCCAGAAAAAGACGATCGCAAAAAAGACCCAGGCTGCCCAGCTCAAATCACCTGTAACGGCTGCCCAGCCCACCAGAGGCGGAATCGCACCTGCCGCCCCGCCAATCACAATATTCTGGGTGCTATGTCGCTTTAACCAGTGGGTGTAGACCAGGACGTAGGTGACAATCCCGGACATCGCTAGGCAGGCACTCAGCAGATTGGCAAACACCGTCAGCAGCGTAAAGGAAGTGACGGCTAAACCGATCGCAAACAGCAGCGCGTGGAGCGGCTGAATTCGACCCGATGGCAGGGGACGATGGCGCGTCCGTTCCATTTCGTAGTCGATATCGCGATCGTATAAACAGTTGATCGTATTGGCGGAAGCGGCTGCCAGTGTGCCGCCTAGCAGAGTCACCAACAGCAGGAAGGGATCAACTTTGCCTTCTGCCGCGATCCACATACTGCCTGCGGTGGTGATTAACAGGAGAACAATAATCCGAGGTTTGGTCAGTTGCCAGTAACTCTGCATCACCTGCCAGAGGTTTTGGTGGTGTCTATGAGTTTCTGTCCAGGTGGTCTGTTGCATTACTTTTGAACCTGTATCGAAAAAGGAATGAAGGATCGGGGTGGAGGGGTGAGGAGATGAGGAGGTAAAGGGATAAAGGGTTAGGCAGGCTGGATGAAGTCGTTTTGCAGTGGAGTTGGAACTGGCTTTCGATCGCGGAGTCCCAGCACAGTAAAGCAAACCAGTGATCCGAGCAGCGAGGCTCCGACCATTTGGTGGGCGATCGTCAGCAGTTCGACCTGGAGGTGCAGTCGGAAGGTGGCAAAGCCAAGGGTCAATTGCAGCAGCAGCAGTAGTCCGACCAGGTTAGAAATTTGCCGGAGCGATCCGCTGAGGGCAGGCGTGCGCCATGCAGCAATCACAACTGCCAGCGTTATTAACGTAGCGGGAATAATGCCAAGCAGATGAATATTCATGACGCTACAAAGCTGGGTCACCACAAGACACTGGTGCAGTGCCCAGCGCGAACCCACCAGCGCACCCGAAATACTCTGGAGATAAATCAGAACGGCTGCCGTCAGACTGAGCCAGGGTAGCTTACCGACCGTTCCCGTGGGCTGATGGGGCAAAAGCAGTGTTCCCATCACCAGCAGCGTCATAAAGAAGGCGAGTGCCGTTCCCAGGTGGGCAGTCACAATATCAAACCGCAGCATCTCTGTTACGGTCAGTCCACCCAGTACGCCCTGAAACAGAATCAGACCTAGCGCGAGGGTGGCAACCCAGGGAGTCCAGCCGGGTAATGCCTGACGCTTCCACCAGGAGTAGCCGACCAGGACGATCGCCAATAGCCCAATCAGCGCAGCATCCAGGCGATGAATCCACTCCAGGAACACCTGAAGATTCATTTGCTGAGCCGGAAACAGCGTGCCGTAGCACAGGGGCCAATCGGGACAGGCCAGTCCGGCATTCATCACGCGGGTCGCGCTGCCGATCGCCATCAGGACTAGCGTTGCGATCGCCATTTTCCAGACCAGGCGGCGGACTCGGTCCTGGGGCGTGAAACGCGGTTGAGCCGTGGGTTTTTCGGTTGGGGGTTCAGGGACTTCTGAATGAATCGGGATGAGCATATCTGATTTCAGTTCTGGGTGGAGGGAATCAGGCATTTGCCATATCTCCTCTTCGCATTAAAACCATTAAGCTTAAGGAGAGAAATAAGACTAAATGCAGATTTTGCAGCATGATCTGCCAAAAGATAGATCGCCACCAAGCCATAAGAGAGAAGCTTGATGCTGACCAATATGTAATGTTGTGAAATTAAATTCTTGAACCTTACCCTTATATCAGTTTTTCGATTCGTCAGCGACGACGGCTGCAAACGGTGAAATCCGCTTTAGGCTGCTGTAGTCTCTACTGTAGATAGACAAATCTTGAAAGAGCAAATGCTTCGGAATTTCTTTTGATTCTTGAGATGAAAAATTTAACACAAATGCTTAAGGAACGATCGCTTCTCACTCTTCCAGGCTTGGCAACGAAGATTGCTCTGGATTATTCTGTCAATGAATTACTTCGACGGCAGAACAATTTTAGCGAGGAAATTATCTGAATGATCGTTTGGGGTCAGGCGAATGGAATACCAATCAAAAAACTTGGTCTATAGAATGATGGGTGCTATTGCTAGCCATACGACCGAGACGAAAATGCACAAGTAATGCAGAAACTTTGACTCGAATTTCTACTAGTGATGTTTCCACCAATGATGTTAGAGTGCGGTAGTGATGCGGGATCAGGGTAGAGTCTACTCTTTCCCTTGTCTCTAACTTTCTCCATTCTAGCGATTCAAACTTGATTTATCTGGATTTAGATTTAGATTCAGACCTGGATTGAGAACCGATTTTGAAAGGTTTCCTTGGCGATCGACTTCAGGCACAGATTCAGCAAACATGATCCCAAAGAAAACATTAAGAGTTAATGCAACTGGTTCGGTTATTACGGTTCGGTCGAGTGCCTATTGGATCTGTAATTTCTTTAGCAACTTATTAGTTTTTGAGTTGGTTAAAAGAAGAATCTTTCGCTAACGTGGGAGTTGGGCTATGTTTCAGCGTTTTAACCAGTTAATCTTGCTAAGCGTCACATTGAATCTTGCCGTCGCAACATAAGAATTCCTCACATCAGAGTTCTCGACATCCCGATTTGAGATCCAAAGGCTCGGCTCCATTTCCTGATTTGAAGCGTTGAACATCTTTCTCCAACCATCATAGTCATTCCTAAAGTGGTCATTCCTGAAATGGTTATCCCGTAAATAGTTATTCCTGAAATGGTTATCCCGTAAATAAAGTGGTGATCCCGTTAATGACTATGTATCTGTTCTCCTACTCTCCTGACTCACCGTGAAAAACATTCCGAATAGTATCCTGACGATGCTGGCTGGCATTGCACTAACGCTGGTGAGCATCTGGTATGGACAAAATCATGGATTGCTCCCCGTTCAGGCTTCCGACGATGCCAGAGTAATCGACGGGCTATTCAACACAATGCTGGTTGTGGGAACCGGAATCTTCCTGCTGGTGGAAGGCACGATTATTATCAGTGCCATTCGCTTCCGTCGCCGTAAGGGAGACACCACCGATGGTCCACCGATCGCTGGAAACATCACTTTGGAAATTGTCTGGACGGCGATCCCGGTGTTTATCGTCCTGTTCCTCAGCGTTTACAGCTTTGATGTCTACCGCAATATGGGTGGCTTTGATCCCGACGCGATCGAGGGTACACCAGAAGTGCAGGTGGCAATGGCAGATACCGATATGGCAACGCCGATCGTCGATGGACAGCAAAGCCATAAGACCCATTCCATGCATCATCATTTAGCCCTTGGCGTTGGGGCAGACCCCTCTACAGAGGGCAAAGAGCCTGACCTGAGCGTTGATGTAATGGGGCTTCAGTACGCCTGGATCTTTACCTATCCAGAAAGCGGCGTGACTTCGGGAGAACTGCACATCCCCGTGAACTCTGACATTAAGCTGACGATTAAAGCGCAGGACGTGCTGCACGCCTTTTGGCTGCCTGAGTTTCGTCTGAAGCAGGACGCGATCCCCGGTCAACCTGCCGAGCTGCGATTCCAGCCCAGATTGGAGGGCGAATACCCGATCGTCTGCGCGGAACTCTGCGGACCTTACCACGGCGCAATGGGTGCGAAGCTCTACGTCGAAAGCCAGGAAGCGTTTGATCAGTGGCTTCAGTCCCAGGTGGTCGCTCAAAAAGAGGGCGATCAAACAGTGGCGAGTTTGACCGATCGCACGGATGCTGACCGGTTGGCTCCTGTCGCTGCCGAGCTTGGCGTCACTGCCGAAACCCTGAAGTCGCTTCAGCCTGCGGCTTAATGTTCTTTCCTTTTTCTTGTTGGTCTTTTTATTGGCAACCGAGCTTATGACAAACGCAGAAATGCCAATCACTGCAAATTCTCCAGCCGTTGAGCAACACGGGCACGGCAAGTCCGAGCGTCGCTTGCGGGACTACTTCAGTTTTAATACGGACCACAAAGTGATCGGGATTCAGTATCTCGTCACTTCGTTTATCTTCTATTTGATCGGCGGCGTGATGGCAGACATCATGCGAACCGAACTGGCAACGCCTGCTTCTGATCTGGTTCCGCCAGAGCTGTACAACAACCTGCTGACGCTGCACGGCACGATCATGATCTTTATGTGGATCATTCCTGCCGGAGCGGGGCTGGCAAACTACTTAATTCCGCTGATGATTGGGGCGCGAGACATGGCGTTTCCCAAGCTGAATGCCCTCGCTTTCTGGATGATTCCGATCGGCGGCATTCTGCTTGTGGGTAGTTTGCTGGTCGAGGCTCCGCAGGCAGGCTGGACATCCTATCCGCCCCTCAGTATCGTCAGCGGCAAAGTGGGTGAAGGCATCTGGATCTTTAGCTTGCTGATCCTGGGAACCTCCTCGATCCTGGGTGCGATTAACTTCCTGACGACCATCCTGAAGATGCGCGTCCCCAGCATGGGCTTAAACGATATGCCTGTGTTCTGCTGGTCAATGCTGGCAACGTCGGGCTTGGTTTTGCTTTCGACCCCCGTTCTGGCAGGTGCGCTGATTCTGCTGGCGTTTGATTTGCTGGTGGGCACGGCATTCTTCAATCCGCTGGGCGGCGGTGATCCGATCGTTTATCAGCACATGTTCTGGTTTTATTCCCATCCGGCGGTGTACATCATGATCCTGCCGCTGTTTGGAGCGATCTCAGAAATCATTCCGATTCACTCGCGCAAACCGCTGTTTGGCTATCGAGCCGTCGCGTATTCCAGTATGGCGATCGCTTTCCTGGGGCTAATGGTCTGGGCGCACCATATGTTTACCAGCGGCACTCCGGCATGGCTGCGCATGTTCTTTATGATCACGACGATGGTAATCGCTGTACCCACCGGGATCAAGATCTTTAGCTGGCTTGGCACCATGTGGGGCGGCAAAATTGCCCTCAATAGCGCGATGCTATTTGCGATGGGCTTTGTGGGGATGTTTGTGATCGGCGGCATCAGCGGCGTGATGGTCGCATCCGTTCCGTTTGATATCCACGTTCACGATACCTATTTCATCGTGGCGCACCTGCACTATGTGCTGTTTGGCGGCAGTGTGTTTGGCATCTTTGCGGCAGTCTATCACTGGTTCCCGAAGATGACCGGACGCATGATGAACGAAACGCTTGGGAGAATTCACTTTGCCCTGACGCTGATCGGCATGAACCTCACCTTTATGCCCATGCACAAGCTTGGCATGATGGGCATGAACCGCCGGATTGCCATGTACGATCCGCGCTTTACGTCGCTGAACCAAATGGCAACCGTGGGAGCTTACATTCTCGCCGTTTCCACCTTTCCCTTCTTGATCAATGCGATTTGGAGCTGGTGGAAAGGCAAACCCGCAGGCGATAACCCCTGGAATGCGCTGACGCTGGAATGGATGACGACTTCTCCTCCGGCGATCGAAAACTTCGAGGTGCTGCCCGTCCTGACGCATGGTCCTTATGACTACGGCGTTGACCCAGAAGTGGACAACCGCGAAAACGAGCCGCCACTTACGTCGCCTCAGCTTCAGCCTGACTCTTCGCCTCTGTCTTAACCCTAGACCCTAGCAACTGGAGACTCTATGCAAGGATCAATCGAAGGAACGGCTGTCGATCGGGTTGGACAGCACTACGACACCCCCAGCGCAGCCGCCCACGAAGAGCATCCCGACTTCCGCATTTTTGGGATCATCGTTTTTCTGGTTGCAGAAAGCATGATCTTCCTGGGGCTGTTTGTGGCCTATCTCACCTTCCGCGCGGTTTATCCGAATTGGCCCCCTGAAGGTACGCCGGAACGGGAACTGCTGCTGCCCGGAATTAACACCATTTTGCTGGTGTCGAGTAGTTTTGTAATTCACAACGCTGACACTGCCATCAAGCAAAACAACGTTGCTAAATTCCGCGCCTGGTTTGCAGCTACAGGGCTGATGGGCGTCATTTTCCTGATCGGTCAGCTCTACGAATATTTTCACCTGGAATTCGGGCTGAAAACAAACCTCTACGCCAGTACCTTTTATGTGCTAACAGGCTTCCACGGTCTGCACGTTTTGTTCGGGCTGGTGCTGATTCTGTCAGTATTGTGGCGATCGAGAAACCGCGCCCACTATTCCAGCGAACATCACTTTGGCATCGAAGCGGCTGAACTCTACTGGCACTTCGTTGACGTGGTGTGGGTGGTTCTCTTTGTCCTGCTTTATCTGCTTTAGAACCATTGCCTGATCATTTATTTGAGGAATGTTTAACATTCTGTATTGCCCCTTATTACCCCCTAAATCATTCATAAACGGGGGACTTTGAAACTCGAAGCAGGCACAGTCAGATGTAAAAACATTTGCAAAAATAAAGGGATGGAGGTTTATTCACATAACCTTCGCCCTTTTTTTTGATTCCTCCCCTTACTCCTTTTCAATTACCCGCCGCATCTCCCCATCCCCTCACTCCATTACCCCTCACCACACTATGGGCACTTCTCTCGACATCAATACCACCAATTTCGATACTGAAGTCGTTCAGGCGTCCTACGATTGCCCCGTTCTCATTGATTTCTACGCAACGTGGTGCGGTCCCTGTCAGATGCTGAAGCCAATGCTGGAAAAGCTGGCGCAGGAATATAATTTTGTGCTGGCAAAGGTAGACATTGATCAAAGCCCGGAGTTGGCGAATCAGTATCACGTTGAAGGTGTGCCGGATGTGCGAGTGGTGAACCAGGGAGAAGTGCATCCCGGATTTGTGGGAGTGTTACCTGAGCCGAAACTGCGTCAGTTGCTTGCAAACCTGAATTTGAAGTCTGAGCTGGATGCCGGACTCGACGCGATTCGCGTAGCAATGGCAGCAAGCGAAGTCGAAGAAGCGAAGGTATTATTTGCGCGGCTCATTGAGAAATATCCCAAGAACGGCAAGCTGGTGATTTCTGCCGCACGGTTCCTAATGGGTCAGGGCAAGCAAGAGTCTGCCGAAAAGCTGCTGAGCAATATTCAGGAAAACGAAAAGCCCTTTTATGCTCAGGCAAAGGCACTGCGAGATCTGGTGCAGCTTCAGCAGGAAGGTCAGGAAATGCCTGATACCGATCAAACCGATCGCGATCGCGCCTTTTTTACAGCAGTCAATCAGGCGTTGCAGGAAGACAACGAAGCCGCGCTGGAAGGTTTTTTGGCGATCGTGGCTCAGAGCCGCAAATATCGCAATGACGGGGCCAGAAAAGCGATGCTGCTGGTGTTTGAACTGATGGGCGACGAGCATCCCCTCACGCCGGTTTATCGCAAGAAACTGGTGCAGACGCTGTATTAATTCGACAGGATTCGCTTTGATAAGATTAGCTTTGACAGAATCCGCTTGACAGGAGCCGGCATTGCTGAATGGAAATCGGATTCTTGGATAGAAAGTTCTCTGCTAGGGTCGGTTTCTAAAACCCCCTTCAAAATTCATACATGGGATCAGCAACGTGCTGTGAGACGATCGCAGCAGAATTCAGACAAAACAATGCAAAAGGGATTTCCATCTACTGCGATATTCGAGATGTCTTTGCCTCGTATTTGAAGCAGCAGGAAAAGCCGTTTGAGTCGCTCTGGAACGAGGGATTCGTCGAAACCTGTTTGATTACTACGATCGAGAAATTCTGCTGCACATCAATCACATTCGATCGGGAAAGCTTAGACAATGGCAGCAAGATCTTGCTGCGAATCAAGCTGCACAGATTCAAGCAAAGGTAAACGAATGGTGTGTAAACCATCGCATTGATCCAGAAATTTTTCTATAGGATTGAAACTTTGGTAGCGTGGGGGAAGCGGTTTGAACAGTTGCGATCGTCACTTAAACTTCTAGCCGCTAATGCTGCAGAAAACTCGGCTTCCTATGGTTTCAAATTAGAAGAAACAAAAAAAGAGCAGACGAATCTGCTCCCAAATTTATCTTTCGGTGAATGCAACGCTACGAATCGTAGGTGTTTTTGCCCGTGAACTTGAGTGATGCAGCTTCAGGATTTTGACCGATACTGCGATCGTTCTTACCGAAGTAAGTCCGTCCCTGGTTCACCTTCTCAGGGAAGACTCCATCCGACGGGTGGAGATACTGGATCTCGCCGTTCGCATAGATTCGGTAGATTTTGAAGTT
>NZ_JACJOR010000313.1:0-6809 GCF_014695615.1 Leptolyngbya sp. FACHB-711 | reverse complement strand
GCAGGCTCGTCAATATGCGCTGCAAGGGGCGATTGCGGTTCTCTTCGTGACTCTCACCCTCTTGACTGCCTTTGCAGTGAGCTAATCAAAGTTTCATCTCGTTTGGATTTTCCCTATCGATAAGCCTCAGTTCGGCACTGAGGTTTTTGTTGTAGGGTTACGTTCCCTATTCGCTGTCTTACATTTCAACGCCATCCTTCGCCTCTGCACTGATGAACGAAAAAGCAAGGATTGCTCGATTAGTTACATTCAGTTGCTGGGACTCTGGAATAAATCCAAGAACCACGCCTAGCTGTAGACAACTGCAAATGTACCGATCGCAATTGCAAGGATATGACGATTTAGGTCATTCAAGCAGCAATTAAACCCGATCGAAATAGTGCATCAAAGTCTCCTGCCGTCGATGCCCCGTCCGCTTCTGAATTTGAGCAGGCGAATACCCCTTATCGCGCAGCTTTGTAACCTAGGTACGCCGAAACGAGTGCGTCGAAACTCCCTCTAGCCTCACTCGATCGCAAGCTTTCCCTAAAATCTCATCCGCTCGCGATCGTGTCAGGTGTCCTGCTTTAGAGCCGCGCCACTCTGGAAACAACAATTCCTGCTGCGGCATCCGACCGCCCTCTTCCCCCACTCGATGCGTATCCAGAAAAGCTTGCTTAGCTTTGCACAAATTCTTGAAGGCTTTGATTAACAGACTGCTATACCTTAGTGGATGGAGCTGCCACTGCCCAGCGCTCAAAGTTTCTTTGCTAGGCTAGAGCAAGCGTACTTAAAGGAAGGGTTGTGAGCAACTGCACGATCGTCTGGTTCCGCCGTGACCTCCGCATCTCTGACCATGCTCCCCTCGATCGAGCGGCACGTCGAGGAGCGGTTGTTCCCGTCTTTATCTTTGATCCTGCCCTATTGCACCATCCTGAAACCGCCCCTGCTCGCGTAGCCTTTCTGTTGAAGTCGCTGCAATCGCTGGATGCTGACTTGCAGGAGCGCGGGGGACGCCTGATCCTCCGCTTGGGTGATCCGCTCACCGTCTTGCCGCAACTGATTCGGGAGACGAAAGCTGATGGCATCTATGCTCATCTTGACTTCGAGCGATTGTATGGTCGGGTCCGGGATGCTCGACTCAATCGCATTCTCACAGAGCAAGATCTTAAGATTCGCTGGTTTGAGCCATCCGGTACAACTCCTGACCTCATGACAACGAGGCAGTATCGTCAGTTGTGGTACGACCAGATGCGTGAGGCGATCGTCCCAACTCCCCAACGAATCGAAGTCCCGTCAGAGGTGTTGAGTACATCGTTACCCACGCTGGCTGACCTCAAGCTCCACGATGATGGCAAGCCCCTGCCTCCGGCTGGAACCCAGGCTGCTTACCAACTGCTCGATCGCTTCCTGGAGGAGAAAACGCAGCGCTATTATTGGCAATTGTCCTATCCCAGTGCTGCTGCCACCAGTGGATTAAGTCCTCACATCAAATTCGGTGTCATCTCATTGCGACAGTGCTATCACGCTGCCCAAACCCTCAAGACCGTGCTCGATGAGCGAGTGCAGCGCAGCCGTAAGCAGTTTATTGCTCGCCTGAGATGGAACAGTGGTTTTGCCCAACGCTTTCGCTACCTGCCGCAACTTGAAGTGCGATCGCTCTATCGTCACTTTGATGAACAAGGCTTTGAGTTCGATGAAGACCTGTACCAAGCCTGGCAACAGGGACAGACCGGATTTCCGATTATTGATGCAGCCGCTCGTTGTTTAATTGCAACTGGAGGTTGGCAAGCCTTTAACTTTCGCACCCGTGCCTGTTATGCCAGCTTCTTGAGTAACCTGTTGGGGATGGACTGGCGCTATGGGGCGCTGCACTTCATGCGGCATCTCATTGATGGGGATTGCCCGATCGACCATTATCAGTGGGCCATGCAAGCGGGGATTACAGCCGCAATTGACCAGTCCTGGACGCGCATCTACAACCCAGGGCAAGCCGCAGTCGATCGATTTGACCCCCAAGGACAGTTTATTAAACGCTGGGTCCCCGAACTGCGGCATCTCTCGCCGCAACAGCTTGGAACTCCCCCGTCAACAAAGGGGTATCCTGCACCGATTCTCGACTATAAGCAAGCCAGAGCAAAACGAGTACAGCAACTCGATCGGCAACGGCAGGAGTTGATTCAACAGGGCAACCTTGTGCCTTACCTTGCGCCTTTGCCAGAAAGCTTCCTTCCGTTTGGCAGCGATCGGGTTCAGTGTGAGGTGAGCTGGGCAGGATTAACCGATCGAGCCTTGTTTCCAACGGCGCTCAACTTAGCTGAACTGGACGAGAGCCAAGCGCAAATGTTACGAACTTGGTTTGTTGGAGCCGCTCGTCCTTCTAAACCATCAGGTGCACGAAAATCCCCTTCCAAGTCTCAAGCGGAACAACTCACCCTCCTGTAAAAGTGCAATCTAGACAGCACTCTCTTAAAGATGCAGATTGGTGGACTGGGATTAGGACTGGCGATCGTACGGCATTTAGTCGAATTGCATGGAGGAACGGTCGCAGTCGAAAGTCCTGGGAATCGGAAGGGGCACAACTTTTACCGTCAGGCTGCCACTCATACCTATTCAGGCGATCGCCGATCACAATAGTCGATCGTCAGGGCCATTTTATGACTTGAATGGGATTCAAGTCTTGGTCGTCGATGATGAAGCAGATTCACGAGAGTTCGTGGCGGTTGTGTTGGAGCAAGCGGGTGCAACCGTATTCACGACCGCTAATGAAGCATGAACCATGCTCATTCAAGCTAAGCCAACGGTGCTGCTGAGTGACATCGGCATGGCAGACATGGATGGCTATATGCTGATGCAACAGGTGAGAGCACTGCCATCAGAGCAAGGCGGACAAATTCGGGCGATTGCAGTCACTGCCTACACAGGCGACTTCAACCAGCAACAAGCCCTGCAAGCTGGATTTCAACAGCATGTCTCGAAACCAATCGAACCAGAGAGATTGATTCAAGTGATTGCTTGCCTCACTCAGTCCGCTTAGCGATCGCCTGAAAAAACTTCGCTCTAAAGGATGAGGGATAAAAGCTAAAAGATAGCGCAGATAGAAGGGCATGGTACAAAGCGTTTAAGACCATTACTCAATTACAAGGGATTTATCTATGTTTTTTCATAAAAAAGAGCCAATTCATGCTGTAAAAATTGGTGAGGCAAATCCTCGGTTTGCTCAACTTTTGTTAGAGCAGTTTGGTGGTGCAACGGGTGAGCTGTCTGCCGCATTGCAGTATTGGGTGCAGTCGTTTCATGTGGAAAATGCTGGCATCCGGGATATGTTGCAAGACATTGCGTTGGAGGAGTTCGGACATTTAGAGATGGTTGGCAAGCTGATCGAAGCGCATACCAAAAACGTTGACCAAACGGATGCTTACAAGAGTTCATTGTTCGCAGTACGGGGTATGGGTCCCCACTTTCTAGATAGCCAGGGCAATGCCTGGACAGCGAACTATTTGAATGAAGGCGGCGATGTCGTGCGTGATTTACGAGCTAATATTGCCGCTGAAGCAGGAGCACGCCAAACTTACGAATCCTTGATCAAGCTTGCACCCGATAAAGACACTGAAAAGACACTGGTTCACCTACTAACCCGTGAAATCTCTCACACTCAAATGTTCATGAAGGCGTTGGATTCTTTGGGCAAATTGACTGATCCGATGTTTGGCAATGTTCAGCCCGATGAAACTGTGGCTCTTTACTACAACCTGTCAACCAATGGACAGAATGATCAGGATGATCGCGGTCCTTGGAACTCTGAACCCGATTTCACGTACGTTGCTGACCCAGTTGGCGATCGTTCATAGCTCTTGAGCACTTGTTTAGTAATGTGCCAGGGTTGATATCTCACTGGATTGATCTGTGTGATAGTCAGCCACATCAATGATGCGATCACACAATCGTTTCAGCAAGGCGAATTCATGGCTGATCACCAATAATCCAATCTCGTGAGTGCGCGTATAAGAGAGAACAGCTTGCCAGATGAGTGCCTGGGTATTGGCATCCAGCATGGCAGTCATTTCATCGGCAATTAAGTAATGAGTGGCTGGGTTGAGAACTCGGGCAACGGCAATGCGTTGAAGCTCACCCCCACTCAACTCATGAGGATAGCGATCGAGCCAGTTTTTATGGATTCCTAATCTATCCAATAACTCAGGTGCTGGCAGGTGTCCTTCCTGGAGAATCTGACGAACACGCCAGCGTGGATTGACTGCTAATTCTGGGTTTTGAAAGATTAGCTGTACTGGGGAGTAGCCCCGTAGAGGTAATAGTTGACTGTTCACTGTTACGGTTCCAGCGGTGGGTGTGAGATAGCCTGCCAACAGTTTTCCCAGTGTTGTTTTGCCAAAGCCAGAGGGACCCATCAGCCCAACCCTTTCACCGGGCGCAATCACCAAACTAAAATCGCGCGGAATCTAGGGATGTCTGGGACTATAGCGAAACCTAAGCTGCTTACCGACTAACATGGTGTTCCTCCGCATGAATACATCTGACTGGCGCACCGTGCACCTGCCGAAATGAAGGACGCTCAACCTGACACACCTCTGTCACCCAAGGACAGCGATCGCTAAATAAACACCCGTTGGGTAATGCATCGGGACTCGGTTGGCAACCAGGGACAGGAATGAACTCATTTTGAGGGAGCGATCGCCACAAAGCCTGGTATAGGGATGGCGAATAGTGCCATTGGAAAAGTCGGTTGCTGCGGTAATTTCAACGGTTGTCCCAGCATAGAAAACGGCAACCTGATCCGCCACTTGCAATGCTGCTTCAATATCGTGGGTAATCAGGATAACTCCCTTGCCTTCATCTGCCAGTTCTCGCAGGTGGTTCAGGGTTTCCTTAATAACATCAGGATGTAGTCTAGAAGTGGGTTCATCGGCAATCAACAAATCAGCCTGGCTGACAACAGCGGTAGATACGAGTACGCGCCGTGCCATGCCACCTGAAATTTGAAATGGATAGCACTGCTTAACTTCAGTTGCCAGATTGTAACGGTCAAAGGTACGATCGACTGCCTGAAATGCCTGTTGTTTGGACAATCCGCACACTTGTGCGACGCAGCTCACTTGTTTTCCAACCTGCACCAACCGCACTAGCAGGAGCATCGCCACCTTCTGGCAGCAGATTTCAGTACTTATCTAATCAGTACTTATCTAAATAGAGATCGAGCACTATACCTGATAGTTCTATTCCTGCTCAAACTTTGAACCTCGGCATAAACCTGAACCGTGGAGTCAAAGTTATTAAACAAAGGAACGCTTGCTTCCTGGGAGTAGGAGTCAGGGCGAAAGACGACTGATAAATATTTGACAGGAGACTGTCCAGGCAGGGAATAGTAGGAATTAATTCTGATCCTGCCCCCTTCGACCCTACCACTGGTAGTTGCAGTCGAGAATGAGGCACCTGGCGCAACATCGACTCTAAAAAAATCCACTTGATCGCTGCGATCGAGTATGCCGCTAAAGCGAACTCTGGCTGAAGAGGCATTAGCTTTGATCCTGCCCAAAAACTTAGCAGTATTGAATGAATTGTTGCTATCGCGTAGAGGTTTTGATAGCGATGGAGCGGACGAGGCGAAGAACGAGGACTGAGTAAAATTGGCAGAAGACGATTGATTCAACATAGATGCTGACCTTTATCGTGAGGCGAAGGAGGCTATCGTGGACGTTACTTAACGGTCTCGCACAATGCAAGGACTAGCATCCGGCAAAAGTTGAGTCTCCGAGCCGATTGCCTTTTTGCGCTTCGAAAAGGCAGTGTCGCAAGTGCGCTGAAGCATTGCTCGGCTTTGTCTACCCGGTGTAAGTCCTGGTTCTGGAAGCCTTGTTAGTCACTCTTCAGTCACTCTATGTAGAAAAAAAGAGGAGTCACTATTGCCCAACACCAGTTCAAATCGAAATTCCATCGCCTATAGCTCTCGAATCATTTGAGCCGCAATTTGGGTTTGGTGCGATAGGTTTCAGGCGGTTTGAGTTGCTCAATCTCAAGCTCAATCTCAACCCGATCGTGCCTGTCTTTCAGGCCTACTGATGAGTCTAGTACAGTTCTGCTCCATAATTACCAGGGCAACACTGCTCCGTTGGCGTGCCAGAACGTGCCTGTATTCTCCAAGGTCAACTCATCGATGCGAGCCAGTAACCCTTGCACCGATTCCTCTGGGGTGATGCCACCTTTCGTAAAGTTCGTCATGCGCGTTTGCACCAAGCCCGGATGCAGAATCGCGACAGTAATTCCTCGGGGCTTCAGATCGTGCGCTAACGACTTCCCCGCCATCGACAGTGCCACTTTTGACATCCGGTAGCCGTAAGAACTGCCAGAGGTATTGTCGCCAATCGACCCCATCCGGCTCGTCATCAACACGATCTTGGAGCCTGTTCTGAGGTTGGGCAGCAAGGTGTGAGTGACCCGTAGCGCACCCAGAGCATTCACCTCAAACTGTTCACGAATGCTGTCAAAGTCTAAATCTTCCAGCGTTACCCGCTTGAGAATGCCTGCATTGTTGACTAAGACATCGATCGCAGTATCTCCCAGACGATTTCGTAAATTTGTGATCGAATCATTGGAGGTAATATCAATGCCATCCTCAACCTGTACCCCAAGCTGCTGCAATTCCTGAGAGGCAGTACGACACACTGCAATTACTGCTTCTCCCCGTGCTTGTAGTTGACGGCAGTATTCGTAGCCGATACCTCGACTTGCACCTGTAATGAGATAAGTTGCCATGTGAATTGTGATCGCCTAATGAGACAGGTATTCTAGAGACTCATCATAGGCGAATTTAG
>NZ_JACJOR010000312.1:0-8170 GCF_014695615.1 Leptolyngbya sp. FACHB-711 | reverse complement strand
CAAACTCCACCCGTGCCGGAATCACTTCTACTGAATCAGAGATCTTTGACAGCACTTGTAGCCGCTCATCGGGCACAGCCACCACTCCGACATTCGGTTCGATCGTACAAAAGGGAAAGTTTGCTGCTTCCGCCTTTGCATTTGCCACCAGCGCGTTAAACAGCGTGGATTTGCCTACGTTGGGCAGTCCGACAATTCCGGCTCTCAGCATGGTCTAATCCCAGGTCTATCCCTTTCAGGTTCATCTAATGTTCATTGTCCAGTGTGCCAGGTTTTGGGCGGAATCGACTATTTCACCTAGCCCCATCCCGAATGGGTTGCCTGCGTCATCAGCAGTTCCCGGATGCCAGAGCTGCCAATCTCGATCGCCAGAGCCGCCAGTAGAAAACCGAGAAGCTGAGTTGCAATGACTGCGCCTTCGGCTCCAATGAACTTATCAATCCAGGTTGCCTGACGAAAGATAAACCACGTCACTGCCATCGCCGCCCCAATTCCAGCCGCCACGCTGAGGTGTCCTACCGCAGAAGGCGCATTCGACATAAGAAGCATGACGGTGGTAAGGGTTCCGGGTCCGGCAAGCAGGGGCAGAGCCAGGGGAGTAATGGCAACGTCGCGTCCCTGTTCGACGATCGGTTGATCGAGTTCACCTCTGAGCATATCGAGGGCGATCATCAGCAGCAGCAAACCACCCGCCACCTGAAGCGACGCCATGCTGATATGCAGATAATTGAGAATGTATTTTCCGGCAAAGGCAAAGGTCAGGATGATCAACGTGGCGATCAAACTGGCGCGATCGACCACCCGGTTTCGTTCCGGCAGCTCCATCCCTTTGGTTAATATCAAAAAAATGGGTGCATTTCCCAGCGCATCCGCCAGCACAAACACGGCGATAAACGTTCGGACAAAAATCGAGATTTCGATGGAGAGTTCCATCAGCCGCTCACTGCTCCTAAAATTTCTCTTTTAGCGTAGCTTGATGGATCGATCGCTTCATCCTGCCCTTGGTTGAGTCGGGGAGGGCTTTGAAACTTCAGTCCTTGGAAATCTAACTAAAAATTCAACCTGTCTGCTGACAGTTCCCATTTGACAGTCCCTATTAGGATCCCAATCATGATGATTTACACAAACCGCAGCAGCAGCGATAGACTGATGAAGATGTCAAGGTAACGAACTGTTAAGCCTATGCGTTCTCGATCGCTGGTAGACCGTTTGCTGGCAGTTAGCCTTTTTTCAGCCTCATCCCTGGGAACTTTGGCTTTGTTTGGCTCCGTGCCGATGCTGCCTCACCTCACAGCACGACTGGCGGCAATGTTGCCTGACCTCTCTGAGTTCGCCCGTGATGATTTGCCTGCTCAGCCGCTGAGTCAGCAACCAGGAGCGTGGGTCGCCCAGTTGCCGAATGAAGTGCAGCCTCGATCGGTCGATTTGCTGCGAGACCGCGTGCCTCGTTAAAGTATGGTTTCTTAAAGTGTGGCTTTCTAAGGTTAGGGATGAACGCAATCCCCCACCCCACCATAGAGGCTGCTGGCGGAATGGGATAAGATAGCTTGGCAAACGTGAATCGCCGCAAGGGTGGGAAAGTTCGGTGTGAGTCCGACGCTGTGCCGCAACTGTAAATCTCAGCCGTGAATCTTAACGATGAATCTCGATCGTGCGTTTCAACGCTGAGTCTAAGCCAGGATGCCGCCTTGCTGGTTTTTCACTCTATTTCCTGCGCTGCACGGGAAAAGGGTTCTTGAGATATGATGCTTTCCTCTGATATTTCTGGTTCTTTTGCGGAAATTACCCCGCAGGATTCGCTTAATCTTGCCGATCGCGAGTCTGTCAGCGCTGTTCAGCTTGCGCCGCTGCCGTTGCACCGTCCGGTGCTGCTGGTAGGACATGGAAGCCGCGATGCTGATGGGCGGCAGGGCTTGCTGGACTTTGCCGAAGCATATCAGGCTCTCGATTCGTCGCGTCCGGTGGTTCCCTGTTTTCTGGAGTTAACGGAACCGACGATTCAGCAGGGAGTCGATCGCTGTGTCGAGCAGGGCTATACCGAGCTTTCAGTGCTGCCGATTTTGCTATTCGCGGCACGGCACAACAAATTTGACGTAACCAACGAACTCGATCGCGCCCGTCAGCGGCATCCGCAGGTCAAGTTTCACTACGGCAGGCACTTTGGTATCACGCCAGGTATTCTCGATCTATGGCAAACCCGATTGGTAGAGCTGGATCAGCCCCAGTGGAACCCTCAAGGAATCGATCGCAGCGAGACAGTGCTGCTGTTTGTAGGACGAGGCTCAAGCGACCCCGATGCCAACGGTGACGTTTATAAAATGGCGCGGATGATGTGGGAAGGTAGCGGCTATCACACGGTCGAAACTTGCTTTATTGGCATTACCCATCCCCGTCTCGAAGAAGGCTTCCGCCGTGCCCGTTTGTACGAACCGAAGCGGATCGTAGTGCTGCCCTATTTCCTGTTTACGGGTGCGCTCGTTAAAAAGATTTTCAACATTGTGGACGAGCAGCAGCAGCTTCACCCTGACATTGAGCTGACCTGTCTCCCCGAAATGGGACTGCACCCCCAGCTTTTCCATGTGCTGCGCGATCGCGAAATCGAAACCCAGCTTGGTCAGGTAAACATGAACTGTGAAATGTGCAAATTTCGGCTGGCGGCGGTCGGTCAGGGAGACGCGCACGGACATTCGCACGATCATGGACATTCTCATGATCACGGACATTCGCACGGTCATGCTCATGAGGCGATCGACCCCTATGCGGAGCCGGAACAATACCATCAGCGGATCTGGAATGTGCCCTAGCTGAGAGCGATACACTAAAAACAGCAGAGTGAGGAATGGGCAATGTCAGAGGCAAAACCAGAGACTAAAGAATTTACGGTGGGCGATCGAGTGCAAGTCGTGGTGATGCCGCCTTATCTCAAAACGGCTGACCCGATGCCGATGCTGCGTCCTCCCAGTTTGATCCAGCTTGGTGAAGAAGGCGTTGTGATGGATCGCCGTCCCGGCAATTACTGGGGCGTGAAGTTTGCCAGGGGGATTTTTTTGATGGAAAGCCAATACATCGATCGCTTGTTGTCTAAATAAGCGAATCTGACTCTAACCGTCCCTTAACATTTCACTCTTCATTCTTCCCGCTCAATTAGGTATAACCTTGCTCCGTCTGCATCTTGTGGGCGGGGTTTTGTTTTATTGCGGTTGCCTTTATCGCTGTTCCTGATTGCAGGAGCAAAATTTAGCTCTCATTTTCTTGATTATTCATTAAATTTTGTTATATTTCTTAATATAATAGTGAGTGTAGGCTCACGATGATCCCCAACGAATGATTTCCAGGGGAAAACTGCTTCACATCGCTAGCCTCGCTCCCAGGTTCCCTGGCACTGCATGGTTCGCTTCGCTCTTTTTGCACTCATCCTTCCTCATTTAGATAAGCTATGAATCTCGTACAACGTCTTACTGCGACGACGATCGCGGTTCTTCAGCCCAATTTCACGCCGAACTACCTGTCTCAAACTGCCTGGACAATTTTGCGGGTCGTGGCAGGTGTCGTGATGGTTCACAACGGAATCGACAAACTCTCTAATATCGAAAGTTTCGCTCAGGCTTACGTTCAAGTCATTGGGCTACCCTTCCCGATCTTTTTCAGCTATGTGGCAGCCCTCACAGAACTGATTGGCGCACCACTGCTAGCACTGGGATTTCTCACCCGTCCAGCAGCACTGGGTCTGTTTTCCACCATGCTGGTCGCGATGTATCACCATGTTCTGGTGGCAGGCTTCAGTATTCCTTACCTGGAACTGTCGATGCTGTATGCTGCCTGCTTCCTGTTCTTTGTAGTGAATGGGGCAGGTTTATTCTCGGTGGACACGCTGTTGGCGGGTTGGTTGAGCGCAGCTTCAGCGTCTCCGGTTCCGGCACTGGGGGTCACCACCTCGGCTGCATCTGTTTCTCAATCTGTTTCTCAGGAAGCAGCCATTAAGTAAATAGAAGTCGCTTTGGCGCAGCAGTAAACCGATCGTCCTAAAACCTTGCTCAAGCTGTGAGTCTGGAGGATGGCACTGTGAAGTACTGCACTACTGCTCGATTCACACTGATTTCGATCTGTTGAGCAAGACGCAGTTGGGCGATCGGTTCTTTTAAGGTGTTAATGCCCAAGACCAGGGCTTCTGCAACTTCAAAGGTTGGGCAAATAATTTTTAGAACACCCCAGCGTCTTGACAGTTTGCAGCTTTGCAGACAGCGAATCTCCTCAAGCTGATAGGGATTTTCGCGGTAGAAGCTGAAGATGAGTTGGGTCAATTGAGCGTATAGGTTCATCGTCCTCAAATCCTTATATCAGACGCACGGCAAGCTAGGAAAAAATCCGTGGCAAAGGAGAAATCTAGTGATGAGAACCTGCACAACTTGAGCTTCTCGATCGATCTCCTCGCTATATTTCCTATTGAAGTGCAGCTCTTGTTTTCCGTGGGATGGTCGCAAGAAGATTTAACGTCTAGATTGTGGAAAAGGATAATTTGAGAAACGGCTGAAATTCACGTCCAGACGGAGTTTGACGAATCAAGCCTCTAACTTTTAACTTCACTTTTTGCAATGTTTGCTCGTTTCTTCGAAACATAAATTGATAAAGATAAGTTTCGATCGTATTCATAATTGTTTTAATATTTTGCTATTGAAGAGTATAAATTAGAGGAGATTTGAGGAGTTGCGAAGACGGCTGCCAGCAATCCCGTGAAATACAGCAATCCCGTGACATAAAAGAAGGATGCATAGCTAGCGAATACATCGTGAATCTGACCCACGGTGAGCGTTTCCAGCAGTGCGCTAGCGCCGAATGAAGACGATGCCGTAGTTTTTCGTGTAGCCCGTAGAGCGGAACAAAATCAGCGTTGAGGTAGGAGCGATCGCCTGCTAGCTGCCCAAGGAGAAGGTGATCAGACAAAAGGCAGTCAGGTACGTTGCAATGCTGCCTTCACCCACAGCAGAAAGACCGAATAATTTAACGTTGCTCGTCGATGGATTCACGCAACGAGGATGACCCTCCACTGAGACAGCGCTCGTGCCGCTATAAGGCAGGCGGTTAGCTTTGCTGCTGCTTTGAAAGCGATCGGCTTCAGGTCACTGCGCTCTGTTTAAGGGGGATGATTTCTGTATCTCATGATTCTACGTTTATTGCTAAAAAACAATAGAAAAATTTATCAGCATAGATATATCGATGATTTAACAGGCTGATTCTCAGTGTTTGGAGCTATCCTCACGCTTTCTCAGCAATTTCCCAGCAATTTCCTAGCAACAATGTTATTTCGAGTCGATCGTGACCTCACCCGGAATAAATCGGATTCACTTACAGAGCTGGAATAGATGCGAGGAACAAGAGCAAGAATAGCCAATTGAGGATTGAAATGATTCCAAAAAGAATAGTGTCAGCAAAAAGAAAGAATGGAAACAAGAATAGAGAAACCAGGAAACAGCTAAAAAATTGATAAAGCTAAATCCCCACTGAGTGAACGGTACTGTAAATTCATCGATCGATTATCGCAAGGGGAGTGTAGCCAAAGGTTCCCACGATCTGCCACCGTTCCTTTTCCGCTCAAACCGTGGGTCATGGCAGAGCCGAAGTCAACCCGATAGATTTTTCTGATCGAGTGCGACGATCGATTGCCTAACAAAATATTGCTGGGTTTGATGTTGCAGTGAAGGATAGAAACGATGCGATCGAGCTGCATCATCAAAAGCAAAAGCTATTTCTGGGGCAGTTTGCAGGTCAGTTACCAGTTTGCAGGTCAGTTACAATGAGGGCGAGAGGGTGAAGTGGGAGAGGACGAAAGACAGCCATGTGCAGGGCATCGGCGATCGGGCAGGAAAAGATTTATCAGGCGTTGTCTCAAAAAGGCTTCAGCCCGAACTCGACTGAAATCTTGAGCGTTGTCCTTAAGATCGCCTCTTACCGCACCTGGAAGCGATTTTATAACGTAGAAAAACCGATTCGATGTGCCACCTTTCGACAGTTTTGCGAGTTTCTGGGTTTGGACTGGCAGGAAGTCGTAGACCCGACCACGCTGAGAAAGCAGCCGATCGTGCAAGATTTTGATTCTGCGCCGCTCGCCGCTCCTTGTTTTGGTCGGCAGGAAGAACTGCAAAAGCTGAAACAGTGGCTTCTGCAAGACGAGTATTATTTGGTGATTTTGTACGGTTTGGGCGGAGTGGGTAAATCCACCCTGGCGCGAAAGCTAGCAGCAGACCTGCAATCTCAGTTTACTCAGGTGGTTTGGCAAACGTTTTCCTATAGCGATTCAACCGAGCGAATTTTGCAAGAGCTGCTCGATCGCCTGTCTCCGGGAAGCCTGAGTTTTGCTGATTTTCAGGTGGGTTTGTCGGTTCGATCGCTGACCGAAAAGCTGATCGCAGCCCTGCGCCAGCAAAAGGCACTGGTGATTCTCGACGAAATCGGATCGAGCGAAACAAACCCCCAGAAGCGACGCGAGGCACATCAGCGATTTTCGAGAGTGTGGCAGGATCTCAGCACGAATCAGCGCAGCCGCATTGTTGTCACCACCTGTGAGAAACCGCCGGATTTTACCGTTCTGGCTGGGGCAGCAGGGGGCAAAGGGCGATCGTATGCGCTGGGCGGTTTAGATGAAGAAGCGTGCTATAAACTGCTCGAAACCCATCAACTTGCATTCGATGAACAAAGTGCCGGACAGTTAATTGAGCTGTATGACGGCAATCCAATGGCGTTAACGCTAGCGGCGGCAACCATTCAGCAAAGCTTTCACGGCGACATCACCCAGTTTTTGCGCTACTCGTATCTGCCGGATGCGGTCGAGGCAATTTTGGAGCAGCACTGGAACGGCTTAAACCCTCAAGAGCGTGCAATTTTGTGCTGTCTGGCAAACAGTGAACCGCTGCATCTAGATGAACTGCGCGAGAGCTTAACGCAGCAGGTGGGAAACAATCGCGGCTTACTGCCGGCAAAGTCGGCACTCGAACGACGATCGCTGCTGGTGAGCGTTGCGGAAGACACTCAAGTGCTATATACGCTTCAGCCAATGGTGCGTCGATTTTGTCAGCGACGGTGCGGTTAAGAACGGGCGGTTCAGAGAATAAATTGCAGGCAATGATTGTGGTTGCGTGCGCTTCCTGATTTTGGGCTTGTATGCGAATTCGAGGGAATTTCAGCTCTTTTTCCGCTTTCTCCTCCACCCATGAGCTACTGCATCAACCCCTTATGTCCCGGTGATCGTAAGAATCCTAACTCGGCGCAGTTTTGTCAATATTGCAGGACGGCTTTGACGATCGAGGGGAGGCGTAGGCATTACTATCAGCTCATTAAGGCCCTCAGCTTTGGGCATCCTTACACCGAAATTTTTTAGGCGATCGAGCAGTCAAGTCAGCCGTTATATTCAATGAGCGTTCCTTCTGCTGTTGTCCCGACTATTTCCCCTACTCCTCCTCCGGCTGTTTCCGCCAGTTCTCCTGCTGCTTCTAATGCTTCTCCTAAAATTTCTTCTCTTTTATTCTCTAAAGTTTTTGCGGCTCTTTCTTCAGGTCAATCCTTCAGGTTGAAGCCCTGGATGTTTTTGCTGCTGGGCGCGATCGCCTTAACAGGAGGAATTGGGCGCGTGGCTTATTGTCGATCGAATCCGGTTGCCTGTGGGTTTCCTGTTGGCAATTCTCCTGCTGACAATTCTCCTCCTCTAGTGCTTCCAGCCGATCGTCTGATGAGTACCGGAGAACGGTCGATCGAGAATGGTGATTCAGCCCTTCAGCTTGAAGCTCCTTATCGTGCCCTGATGCAGGCGGGGATGACTGAGTTTGCAAAAGGTAACTTTGGGCAAGCTGCTAAGCAGTTTAGGTTGATTCGTGAAACTGCTACCAAGGATCGTGCGACTGCCGCCAACGATCGGGAAAAAAACGACGCAAACCAGGCACTCCGAAATCCCCTACCGCTAATTTATGAGAGAAACGCGATCGTTCGTGAACGCAACAAAGCTACTGGACAACCAATCTATTCATTCGGTGTTGCTGTGCCCTTAAACACTGACCTGGGGTGGATATGCTACGGGGAGTTGCGCCAATGCAGCAAAACGCGATCGAGAGGAATATACGTCTCGAATTCTGGTGACGCTGTTACGGCAAAAGGGAGGGCAGAGCGATGCGGAGCAGTTCCC
>NZ_JACJOR010000311.1:0-9054 GCF_014695615.1 Leptolyngbya sp. FACHB-711 | reverse complement strand
AGAATTGGATGCGTCAACGCTGGGATGAATTTGATAGCTTTCGCGATTGTGTCGATGCTGCCTTCAACCATTGTTCGAACGTGTATCCGTAAAGCTATATTATTGGACCGGCTCTTGGAACACTGCCGCGTTTTGGGCTTGGTGAAAGCTCGAGGGAAACAGCGTACTGATTCAACTCGCGTTTTAGCTTCGATTCGGGAGTTGAATCACTTAGAGCTCGTTGCAGAAACGTTTCGAGCCGTTCTGAATGAACTCGCAACACTTGTTCCTGAATGGTTACAAGAAATTGCTTTAGAGCCTTGGTACAAGCGCTATGGTAGTCGAATTGAACAAACTCGATTACCTCGAAGCAACACGGAGAGGGAGAGTTATGCACAAACGATAGGAGACGATATTTACCATCTTTTAGAACATCTAGAAACATCCAATTTGCCGATTGAATGGCAACAACTCTCAAGCATTATTGCACTGCAACTCGTTTGGCAACGACATTATGAAGTGCTCATCGATGATAAGACGGGATTTAAGCAGGTGCGCTTTAAGCCAAAGCGAGAATTAGCGAAGGCAACTGAGGGCATTGAATCTCCCTATGACACCGAGGCTCGCTATCGCAGTCGCTATGGAGTGAGCTGGATTGGGTACATGGTGCATTGGAGCGAGACCTGTGAGGATGACGATTGCCATTTGATCACCCATGTGATGACTACTCCTGCCACTGTGCATGAAGCTAACTGTACTCAAGAGATTCACCAAGCATTGATTGATAAAGAATTGCCGCCCAGCGAGCACTATGTCGATTCAGCTTATGTTGATGCTCATCTGCTTGTAGAGGCTCAAGCACAAGGCATTACGATTGTGGGACCGACTCGTCCTAACGTCACTTGGCAAACCAAAACCGTAGATGCCTTTGACTTTACGCAGTTTACGGTGGACTGGGAACAGCAGCATGTCACTTGTCCGCAAGGGAAGCAGTCCATTTCCTGGTCCCCTTTGATAGGGCAGGATGGGCATCCTGTTTTCAAAGCCAGGTTTTCTACGTTGGACTGTGGTCCTTGTGCTGCTCGCTCTCAATGTACTCGAGCAAAACTGCCTGCTGCACGCAGTGTACTGCTGATGCCACAAGCACAGTATGAAGCGCTTAAGAACGCCCGAGCGACTCAGGTCAGTGCTGAGGGAAAGCAACGCTATCAGCGTCGGGCTGGGATTGAAGGAACGCTCTCTCAAGGAGTTCGAGCGTTTGGATTAAGGCAAACTCGATATCGAGGACTAACCAAGACCCATTTGCAAAATACTGCGATCGCTGCTGCAATGAACTTTGAGCGCTTGATCAACTGGTTGACTGGAGTACCAAGAGCAAAAACTCGAGTTTCTCGTTTGGCGGCTCTAGTGCCGGATTAAGGGAGGTGTGATCCTCATCGAGGTTCGCCAACAGTATCGGAGGATTTGTTTTACACTCCAGAGTTTGTAGGAGACAGTTTAATTTTCACTTACCGATCGTAGGAAACGTTCAACTGTCCCATTTTCAGTAACTCGATGATCAAACACCAGAAACGTCGACAGAGTTGGGCTTGCCTACCTTACCATTAACCAATTTTTGCGACATAACCGAATAAAGTACCCGTGTGTGTACTGGAATTATTGATTCAAGATTGTGACGATTCAATTATTCACAGATATTTCTATTGTCTCGCGGGGAAATTACTATGCTGCCGCTGACTGACTCTGGCTCCCGTTGCTATCAGGTTGTGGCGATCGAGATAACAATATATTTCAACAAGTATGGCGATCATAATCACAATGGTTTGATGTTTACGCTGAAGCAGAATTTACCCATCCTGAAATATATTAAGCAATTAATGCAAGGTCCGGTTGCAGAGGCTCAACTCATCGCAGAAGCTCGCGCCCGTGCTCAGCAGCTTGGCATCGAACTGCCCCAAACACCCGAAGAAGCAAAACAGCCTCATCCGCTGGTGCGTCCACTGGTGCTGAGAGCCTGTAAAGGTGACGTTGTCGAGGTGCAGCTAGAGAACGAAATTCGCGATCGCTCGATCGGATTGCATCTGGTCGGAGACGGCTACGACATTCAAACCAGCGATGGCGCACAGGTGGGGCGAAATGCTTCCAGTCTGGTTGCCACAGGCGAAACCCGCAAATACATCTGGCACTGCAAACACGAAGGTGTATTTCCCTTTCACGACGCCGGGAATTTCTCTGGTAATCAAGACGGCACGAATGCCCATGGTTTGTTTGGGGCGCTGATTGTCGAACCTGAGAACGCTTGGTGGAGCGATCCAGAAGTGGGCATGGACGGTCTTTTAGAAGACGGGCTGTATGCAGATGTGCATTTGCGATCGCGAGCAGAGCTGTCGCAATCCCCAAAGAAATCCTTTCCCAAGACAGGCGATCGCTTTTCTCAGCCCTCGAAATATGCCGATGACAACGCTTCTTTCCGCGAGTATGTCATCTTCTTTCACGACGAGCCAGAGTTTGTGCCGCCGCATGGCAAGCTGGAAAAGAATCCCTGCCAATCTGATGATCATGGCGAGAATGGACAGGTTGGACATGGCGGGCACGGTGTCGATGCTCATTCTGGATCGCTGATGCCAATTAGCTACCGCGCAGAGCCGATGATCAGCCGGGAGCGCATTATCTGGCAGAAACGCCGTGAGGGAACGCTGAATGCCCCCGTTCTGAACGAAGAGCAGCACCACAGCTCATGGATGTTTGGCGATCCTGCAACTCCCATTCTGCGGGCATATCTCGGTGATCCGGTGCGAATTCGGCTGGTTCATGCGGGCGTGAAAGAAACCCATGTGTTTCACCTGCACTTGTATGCGTGGCACGTGGTTCCCCACAATCCGCAAACGCCCCTAATCGATGCAATCAGCATCAGCCCGCAAACTGGACACACGATCGTTCCGCTATGGGGCGCAGGCAATCGTCAGGGCGTTCCCGGCGATGTGATCTGGCATTGCCATCTGTATCCGCACTTCCACATGGGAATGTGGGGCATCTTTCGTACCTTTGATACCCGTCAGGACGGCATGGACGGAGACTGTTTAACCGACGAGGATGGTCGCTATCAGGGTCGCCGCATTGGACGCTATCCCGACGGCATACCGATCGCGAAATTAGCCGTTTTACCCGATCGCGAACCGCCGCCCACGCCGACCCCCGATCGCCCTGGTTTCCCTTTGTTTATCCCAGGAACTGTCGGTCAGAAGTCACCCAGACCGCCTTATCCGGGAGACTTTGCAACGATGCCAGCCGAGCTTGACTATGAGGAAGCCACTGTTCTGGAGCGCAATGCGTTTAATGCCGATCCGCGTCCCGGTGAACTGTTTGGTCGCTTTCCCTATCCGCGTGAACTGCCGCAGCCGAATCATGAAATTGGCGTCGTCAAGCGACGGATTGACTACAACGACGACGGTTGGTATGACCCGGATGGGCATTTGTATTACCTGAAAGCCGAGGGCGATCCGGATGAGCGCGATCGAGCGAAAGAACCGCTGTTTTTCCGCTGTCGCCAGCAGGATGTGCTGGAACTAACGCTGCACAATCAACTGCCCGATTGCATCGAGGAAACTCCATTCGATCCGGCATTTCCCCCTTGTGACAAACTGCCGTGGGAAGGAGAATGCGGGCTGCACGTGCATATGGTGAAGTTTGACCCAATTTGTGGTGATGGCGCCAGCACGGGCTGGAACTATCTGAGCGCACCTCGCCTGGGTAAAAAAATGGTGTATCGCTGGTGGGCAGACGAGGAGTTTGGCACAATCTTCTTTCACGATCATCTGTTTGCTAACTATCGCCAAAAACACGGTTTATTCGGGGCATTAATCGTCGAACCCGAAGGCGCAACCTTCCACAACCCATTTGATTCCAGCCAGCCAATCCTGAGTGGACAACAGGCGGTGATTAAACTGCCACAACCGATCGACGGCGTGCAGGAATTCCGTGAATTTTGCATCAGCGTCGCTGATTGGATTCCCATGTTCGATCGCAAGGGACAACCGATCGAGCCACCCGACCAACCGGGCAGCCACGATGACAATGGCGTGATGGCAGTTAACTATCGGTCGACTCCGCTGCGAGAGCGTCAGGATGAGCCTGCCTACTGGTTCCATTCCCTGAAGGTAAAAGAACCCGATACGTCCATTTTCCATACTCTGCCCAACGAGCCAATCTGGATTCGATTAGTGCAGGGGTCACACGAAGAACAGCACAGCTTCCAGGTTCACGGAATGCGCTGGCGACGTTTCCGTAACGATTCGCGATCGCTGCTGGTCAATCAGCAAACGCTGGGCATCTCAGAAGCCTTTACCTTCAAGGTGCAGGAGTCCTATGGCGCAGGCGACTATCTGTGGAAATTTGCCGGGGCCGATGATCTCTGGGTTGGCTGCTGGGGATTGATTCGCAGTTATGATCCAGCGCAACTCGATGAAGTGGGACAAAAACTCACTCCTATCGCTCCGATCACGGATCCCCCGCTGCCCACACCGCCAGAACCTCGGCTGCGACGCCGCTTCAAGGTCGTTGCCGAAGCCCGATCGCTAACCTATCGTGATTCCAATCTGGTTGATCCGTTCGGTCTGATCTATCGTCTCGATGCGATTGCCACCCCCGGAGCAACCGAATGGCAACCGGTCTCTGCCTCTGCTCAACCCGAACCACTCGTCCTACGCTGTCGTGCCGGGGAATGGGTCGAAATCGAGCTGCATAATCGCTTGCCAGCCAGTTTAAGGCCTGAGCCTTTTTCGCCCGGTGTGCTCGCAGATGTGGACGATCGCCGTGTTTCCAATCAGGTTTCCCTGCATGCGGATCTACTTCGCTACGATGTGCAGCAGCACGATGGCGCAAATGTGGGCAAGAATCCGATTCAAAGCATATCACCGGGTCAACGCTACACGTATCTCTGGTATGCGGATCAGGTCGGCGCCGTCTTGCTGCAAGATATGGCAGATGTGCGAAATCACCGCCGTCATGGATTGATTGGCGCTCTGATTGTTGAGCCGCCCAGCGCAACTCCGCGCTTTGTGCCTCCGGGCAAACCAACTGCACCGCTGTTTAGTCCTACCGCCTGGCATGGAGCGCGAGCAACGATTCGGGGACAGTATGGCGATCGCTACGAAGAGGTTGTGCTGTTGCTCCAGGATGGATTGCGGTTATTTGTGGATGGCGATCGCGATGCTCCCTTTCCCGATAAGCCAGAGGATTTCTCCCGTGCAGGCGATCCCGATGTACTGGTGGACAACGCAGAAGACACAGAAGACCAGGGCAACAAAGGGTTTAATTATCGGGTTGAACCCCTGCTGGATGCCACGCGAGTCAATCTAGCAAATCCCGCTACGCCCGTTTGGATTGTGCCACGTCGCAGAGCCGTTCACTTCCATTTGATTTGTGCTGCCGATCGCCCCCGCAACCATAGCTTCACAATTCATGGGCATACCTGGCGCGAATGGCGTTACATGGGTGAAGGAAGCCCTCGCGTTGCATCAGAAGCAGCCCTTTCCTGTGGCACAGTTCGCACCTATGAGCTAGAAACCGCCAACCGAGCCGGAGACTATATGTATCGAAGCGGTGTGCTGAAGTGGGCAGTTGCTCAAGGGCTATGGGGCATTTTGCGAATTGCACGCACCCCTTACCTGCTATCGCTTTTCAATATCACGTTTCCGGATCACCAATGAACATTTTGTTCCTTCTTGAATTAAATCGGTAATCGGACTCTTACGCAGATTTAGCGATTCGGTTCTGGCAGTTAGCTCGGACTTGTCGCACCACGCGGTAAACCGTACCAGTTGTCCTTGATAGACACGCTGGGTATTCTCCGCCTTCCCCATCTGCCGCAGGAACTCCTCGATCTGCTAATGGCGTAAGTCGGGTGGTTCCAATCGCCGGAGTTCTTCCTTCTTGCCACCTTCAAGGGGGACGATCACGATTGGGAGAACAGGGTCAGTGGGGGAGTCATCCATAGTCGATCGTCCAGTTAGGTTGGTTTTAGATAGAGATAACATCACTTATCTCTACCTGATAATTCTAAGACAACTTTTCCTCCCCGTCTGCTCAAAGTTCCTCTAATCAAGCCTTTAAAAGGGTTCCGATAGGATACATGTAAAAACCTGCAAAATTGCCTTCAAATGTTCATTCCTCCGTAAGATTTTAGTGCTGGAATCACGAAAATCGAGAAAAGGTGAAATCAAGTTAAGGCAAAGCTTTCAGACGTATATTACAGAATTTTGCACGTATCCTCTTCCAATCCCTTTATCGCGCGACCGCAGCATGTTCGATAATCTCGGCAACGGCATCTGGATGAGAAACCATCACTACATGCGATGCACCACTCACAACAACCGTTTCCTTCGAGTTGGCGCGCTTCGCCATGAACGAAAGGGCTGCTGCCGGAATATTTAAGTCGCGATCGCCATAAATGAACCAGGACGGGATGGACTGCCAGGCAGGTGTACCCGAGGCTTCGTTAAGAGCAGCTTCTGTAATGGGTCGCTGGGTGCTAGCCATCAGCTGCGCGGCTGCGGCCGGCACATCTGCTGCAAACTGGGCGTGGAACTTGTCTTGCTGGATATAAAGATCTTTACCACCATCCGGTGTGGCAACCGGTGGTGCCAGTGTTGGCCCGAGCGTGCCGCCGGAGTAACGCCCTGAGAGTTCGACGGCAGTCTCACCGGCATCCGGGGCGAAAGCCGCAACATAGACGAGCGCCTTCACATTCTCGTTGCCGACCACGTTAGTGATGACAGCACCTCCATAGGAGTGGCCGACTAGCACTGTGGGACCCTCAATGCTCTTGAGAACGCTAGCAACATAGTCCGCATCGCTTTTCACACCGCGTAGGGGATTGGCTATGGCAACCGTCGGGTAACCTTGCTCATGAAGTTGGGTTAAGACGCCATTCCAGCTAGACGACTCGGCGAATGCACCGTGAACGAGAATGATGGTGGGTTTGATGTGTTGTGCGCTTGTGGTGTTCATGACAGTTCCTAAAGAAGTGATTAGAGTGGTTCCTAAAAAGAGTCCGGCGATTAAAAGTAAGCGGATGCCGCTTCTAAGGGGGGGCACGTTCATGTTCGTTTTCTCACTATCGAAAGACGGCTTAGTGCCTGTCTGTTGGTCCCATTGTTCAACGAGAACCCAATTCAGAACACTCAAGTTCTCTGCGTTAAGCACTGAGATAAGCTGAGATGAACTAGGTTCTCTTCAGTCAAAGTGTGATTGATGGAAACAGCAGCGAGCGTCCCACTCGCGACGGCTACGGCGATCTGTGAATAAGGACTAGACACATCGCCCACCGCATAGAGTCCAGGAATTGAGGTTTGCTTACTCTCATCCACTTGTACAATGCCGTCGCTGCCAAGGTTACAGCCTAACTTTGTGGCTAGATGGCTGTGCTGATAGGACGGAGGGCGCAGCAATATACCGCGACGGGGCAGCACCTCATTGTTTGTAAAGACGATCCCTGTCAGTTTGTCGTCTTGATATTCGAGCCGAGCAATTTTTTCTTCGCGTAGCTGAACCTCCCAATTTGCTAACTGCTGTCGTTGCTCATGGGTTAATTCGGCAGGACCATTTGAACAGAGCACTAAATCGCGGCTCCAGCCGGTTAGCATAAATGTCATTTCAAGTGCTACCTCTCCCTTGCCATAGATTGCTAAAGGTTGATCTCGCACTTCCCAACCATGGCAGTAAGGACAGTGGAAAATGCTGCTACCCCAAAGTTCTGCGAATCCATCAATTGCCGGAAGTGAATCTTTCATACCCGTGGCCAACAGCAGTTTGCGACCGACAAACTGATTGCCATCGCTCAGAGTCACTTGAAAGCGATCGCCCATTTTCTGAGCATCGACCACTTCACCCATCTGAATTTCAACCCCATCATAAGGACGTAATTGCTCTCGTCCAATTTGCAGCAGTTCCGCAGGTGAAATTCCATCTCTAGAAAAGAAACCATGGGCAGCATGAGCAACTTGATTGCGTGGCTTGCCAGCATCGCAAACCAAGACCCGTTTGCAGGCTCGTCCGAGCATCAGGGCAGCAGTCAAACCGGCTGGACCGCCACCGACGATGATGACATCAAAAACATTAGTCTGTAAGTTAACATTCATAGCTTGTTCTCCTGTTGTTGGCAGTGAGTTGGCAGTCAGAGAAAGTTGAGACCTGCCATTAAGTGGCGCAGATAAAGAAGGCGACTGGTCAAAAACTATTCGCCTTCTTCAAGCAGATTTGCCAGAAGAGGCACTCAGGCACTAACCCCGCTTCCAAAATCAGAACTGCTAGGTGTCAAACCCACAATGTCTGCATAGGCGGCAGCGATCGCACAAGCACTGATCGGAATCGTCACTAGTAGACCCCCACCCAGCAGTAAAACACCTGCTAAGTTTAGTAGTACCAACGCAAAAGCAAAACCAAGGAAAGAGAACCAATTCTTGGAAATCAGCTTGCGGCTAAACTCCATTCCAACCCAAAAGTTCATCTTCTTTTCGAGGACTAAGGGGAGTGCAAAGATGTAAGCAGCTGCGAGGTAAATACCAGGAACGAGAAGCAGTAATAACCCAATACCAATCACTACGCTAGAAACGAGACTGACCAGGAGAAGCGGCAGGTAGTTATTGAAACCCCTGAAAAAATCACCAAACGTTGTAGCGCGATTTTTCAAAAGTTTAAATGCCACGATTAAAAATCCTGCATTTAAAGGAGCAGAAATGAAGAGGTTGATGAACCCCTCCAGAGTAACGAACTGGCTAACTTTGGCGCTCGCAACATTAATCAAGAAAAACACAAGTGTAAAGCCAGCAAACTCAACAGGATTTTTCTTGAATGTATTCCAGCCGCTGCTACTAGAGTTGTCGGGAAATAAGAACAGAGCTAGCCAATGCGACCTTTCAAGTTCTTCCTATGCCGCAGTCAGGTAGAAGTTCCATAATCCTGCTGCGGTTAGCATAAGGTGATCATCAAACTCCGCTTTTCGATTGCGATAGATAGCGCTCACCGCATTGTAACGCTTGACTCCAGCAAACGCATTTTCACAGACCACTCGCGATT
>NZ_JACJOR010000310.1:0-4610 GCF_014695615.1 Leptolyngbya sp. FACHB-711 | reverse complement strand
ATAAAAACTCCCCTGCTGGCACAGCTCAAATTCCCCTAGCAATAGTGCTAACCATGCTTTAACAACTGGTAGACCAGTACCTCTAAGAATTTCTAAAAACGCGATGCCCTCCTGTTTCTGCACGTGTCTCTGCATCCAGCTCTCGATTAAGCGAATCCATTCCAACACATTCTCATCGTGTGCCACCGCCAATGCTTGTGCTTTCGTTTGAATCGATTCCTCCTGTACTTGGACAAATGCCAGCACCTTTTCTTTCTCAACAGGCTGGGCGATCGAAGGATTGTCTTCCGGCTCTGGCTGCTTCTTCCCCTTCGATCGCCGGGTTGGTTTCTTCGTTAGACCAGAGATGTCAAGGTACATTGTGCGTTGTACCAACCCATTGAGTAGGTCTTCCTGCATAGGTGGACCCAGAGGATCATGCCGTTCTTCCCAATCGATCAGCAGCAGGTTGGCATAATTCTCATAGCGTTCGGCAAGTTGAAGGATTACATCCCCCAGCAGGTGAAGCTGCTGCCAGTTTATTTCTTCCTGCTGCAATTGATCGATCGCCTGCCAGATTTCCCGAAATTCCACGCTTTCAGCATCAGCCTTTGCTGCCGCTACCAGGAAAGACAGTGTATCTATTAATGGCTTCTCCTGACTCTCCTCTGGCGGCATTGCTACAGCCCTCGCAATGGACAAGGATCGATTGGGCACTCTCTGGGGTGCATTAAAATTTCGGGTTCAAATTCTCGGATGCCGTACTTCTCTTCCAGCGTTGCCAATACTTCCAAGAGGTACTGCCTGACATAACGATTTGCCATGCCCATGCAGTGCTTAGGGGGAATGCTTGCTAACTTCTGATCGCCCTGCCAAACGCTAATCGCGATCGCATGGAGGTGAGCATTAGGTCGATCCTCCCGATACAGGTAGAGTAGTGCCACTGGCGGCGTTTTTGGGACGATATCCACTTGATCAGTTGTAGCCAGTTGCGCTAGTTGCGTGAGCTGCTTCAGTTGTTGTTCAGCGGCTCTCTGTCCCCGTCGCTTCGCGTTTACATCTGGACGATTTCGATAATGCGATCGTCTCCGATGGCAAACATCAGGATTCCAGCATCCATCCCCACTCTCTCCATGCTGTTCGATCGCCTGCTCAATAGTTAGGCGACTGCATTCTAAGCACTTCAGATTCAGCGATCTCGGCACGGCTAAGGGTTTTAGGTAAGATTCAATTGTTAGTGTAATTCGTAGTGTAAGTGAAAGGGAAGTTGATGGCAAGAGCAAATCTAGCATCTGATAGGAAAAACATAGCTCCCCCAATTTCTCTGGTTATTTCATCCAGGTTGGCGTAGTCATGGGTCATATCCCGTTTCCCAAACCGCACTAATAATTCCTGTTCCTCGGTGTCGATCGCGCTGATAATGCTTAAGTCACCGTTAAACACTTCGTGGTTGTGGTCGTTCTTCAATCGCAATATGCGATCGCCTACGCTGAGCGTGATGCACCGCGCACCAGTTCTGCTTTACTGGGATGGGGTGGATTGATAAGCTGTCATAACACCTGATTCAGGTTGTAGGTGCCCATCTCTCCCCGCCTTATGAGGCGAAGCACCTGGACATCTCGTGTCGGATCGAATCCTAGTTGTTGGATAAAATGAGTCACAATATCTCGAGTTCCAGCTACGCCATACTCTGGGTTTTCAGCAACGAACCAGAGACAGTCAGATTTTGGCTTGTTGCATACCCGTTTTAGCTGCGGCAGTTCTCCTTGATTAATCCGGTGAGCGTTGATGACGATCGCAGGCTGCTGTGTCTGTCAAAAAACCTGAGTGAGTCAGACGATCGGCATGAGCCCAGAAGCAGTCAAATCATTTAGCCTTGCACGGGGACCGACGCTCGGTCACTGATCCGTATCGCCCACAATCAAGAGATGAGCATCGGGTGCTACTGCCTTAAACAGCGAATTGGCTAAGAATAAATCCATGATCAAAGCCTTATCTACCACGATCGCTTCAGCTGGGATCGGTTGTCTTGATCTCGCTTAAATTTCATTATTTTAGGATCGATCTCCAGCAAGCGATGCAGTGTTTTAGCTTCCTGCCCAGTCATTTCACTCAGGCACTGGGCAACTCGGCTGATGGGAGAGGCGAGCGTAATGGTCCTGCCCAGCGCTTTCCGGAGCGCAACGATCGTCTTACAGATAAAGGATTTGCCCGTGCTTGGACCTCCTGAAAGGATGAGCACCCGATGTGAGGCTGCCATGACAACTGCTTGCTGCTGCAGCAGGGACAACTGGAGCCCGGTACTGACAATGAAGCGATCGATCCAACGCTCTACACGCGGCACATTAACGGGGATGGCCTGGCTCAGCAGGTGCTTAACTCGGTTGTCTAAGCCCTGTTTTGTGTAGAAAAATGGCGGGGCATAGCAGAGGAATTGTCCCTGAAAGTTGCCCGTTCCGCCTTGCATGATCAGTTTCCCATCGATTGCTATGTCGATGGCGAGGGCAAGAATATCGCTCGCATCAATGCGATGGCCAGGGAGAGCAAGGCGTTCTACCGTGTGTTATACCAGTTCAAATTGAGGTAGAAAGCCTGGAATTGCGGACCATACTTGGGATGCTCTCGCCAAGCGCCCTGCATTTGTAGGGTCTGCCCTGTCTGAAGGTTAGCGAAACTGCCACCCATCGTAACTCGCTTACTCATGCAAGGCGCTTTGAGCCGCGCTACGGTGTAACCTGGCTCTGTTAAATATATCTGTTAAATAATAAGTGATTCGTTCGACGACACCTTGAAGCAGCTCAAGCGATGACTGGGCATTGGGGGTGAGAGGCTTTTCCATTGCGATAATCGTTTTGTCTTCAAGCTGCCACTTGTATTCTGCGTTCAGGGGGGGAGACGATTGATACGATATCAAATATCTTTTGCGGAAGCTGCTATTCCGGCTTGTGGATAACGTTATCCACAAAATCTGGAGCGACATTAATGCTTACTGGCTTCTTCATGTATCAATTCCTCTAAAGTTTTCAAAACTGTCTCCAATTTTTTTTGCTTGCCAGGATTATTCCAAACCTTCGATTTCCTAGCTTGTTGATATACTGTTTCAAAACGAGTCTTCAGGTTGGGGGTAGCCTCTTCAGCTTGCTGTCTCCTAGTTTCAGAAATTGCTGCTATTTGTTCCTTGATTTGGGTCAAAGACAAATCTTTCTTAATCGCAGAGTCTAACAGTCTCCTACGTTGATCTTCTTCTTTAATCCGTGCGATCGCTCTGGCTTTTGTATAAGCAATCTTTCCTTCTCGAATGGCAGTTAGAACGTCAGTTGGCAAATTTAGTAAGGGAAGGCGATTTGTGCGAAAGCTTTCAGGTGTAAAGCGTCCAACGGTATCAAATACCTTCTGAAGGGTCTGCCATTCCTCGCTGTGGATAACGTTATCCACAGAATCGGGATTGCGATCTGGGTGTGCTGCTTGATTCAGCAGTCCAACTACATAATCTGTTCCCTTTTTAAGTCGAATCGCGATTAGCTCTAAGATGCCTTCAGTTTCTTCTATTGGGTTGAGGTCTTCCCGCTGGAGATTTTCAACCAGAGCGACCTGAAAGGCTTCATCATCGCTAAAATTCCGGATGACGACAGGAACTTCAGTAAGTCCAGCAAGGGTTGCAGCTTTATAACGACGCTCTCCTGCAACCAAAATATATCCGCCATCCTGTTTAGGACGTACCAGGATTGGTTCTAGAATGCCGTGCTGTTTGACAGATTCAACAAGCTGGTCAAGTTTTTCGGGATCGAAGTATCGGCGCGGCTGTTGTTTGAACAGGGTGATTTCAGCGATCGGTAGGCAGCGGTCTTCTATTGAAGGTTGATCAGGTTCACCAAACAGCGCATCGACGCCTTTAATTTGGTAAGGCTGGCTAGCACGTCTTTTCATACAAGCGCCTCCAGGCTGCCAGCAATTTCATTAAATAAGGCAACTGCCGGATGCTTAGGATTATGGAGTGCCAGCGGTAAATGTTCCTGGGAGGCATCAGCAAAACTCACTGAGCGCGGAACAGCCGGAAAAATCGTTCCAATTCTGGATGCTTGAATGGACTGTAATGCCATGCCTCCCTGCACTGTTCTGGCTTCGTGCATAGTAGGAATAACGCCAGCAATTTTTAGGTTTTTATTGGGGCGAGCTTTGACACGAGCGATCGTGCGAAGTAAAAGTTCAGTGCCTTTCAGGGATTTGTAGTGAGTTTGAATTGGAATGAGAACGTGAGTTGCTGCAACAAGGCTAATGTAGCTCAAGATGCCAAGACTAGGAGGACAGTCAATCAGAATATAGTCATATTGATTGACTGCTTCACTCAGAGCTTCCTTAAGCCGGTAGTCCCGCATGTCTGCTACGACCAGTTCCAACTCTGCACCGCTCAGGTTGATGTTTGCAGGCGCAAGATCTACACCATAGATGTCTGTGTGAATGGGAAGTGGCTCAGAAGCCATTACCGATTCATATATCGTTTTTTTTAGCTCAAACGGTTCTAAACCCATGAAAGCGGTTAGGCTGGCTTGAGGGTCCATGTCGATCAGCAGAACCCGGTGCTCATGTTGTGCGAGATGATAACCCAAGTTCATTGTTAAAGTGCTTTTTCC
>NZ_JACJOR010000031.1:0-3533 GCF_014695615.1 Leptolyngbya sp. FACHB-711 | reverse complement strand
CGCTCTTCTAACTGTTCGGCATTCAGGTTTTTGAGCAACAATCGCCCAATCTGGAGGTGAACCAGTTGCTTCTGGGCATCAGGAATTAGCACGTAAGCCGCTTGCTGAATGCGATCGTGAACAAAAGAGTAATGCTTTTCAGCAGATTCAATTTGTTCTCCGATAGTAATCAAGCCTCGCAGCACTGCTTCCCAAAGTGCTTCTGCAATTACACCAGCAGGTTTTTCAGCAACGATCGCCAAAATCTCTAAATCAAATTGATTCCCAATACAGGAAGCAAATTTAAGAAGCTGTTGAGCCTCTGATGATAGCTTTTGCACTCGCTCAATCATCAGATTTACCACATTGTCGGTAAACCCCTTTGTTTCAATCTGGTCAATGTCCCACTGCCAAGTTTTCTCAAATGAATTGAAGCGTAATAGATTTTCCTGACACAAAGTTTTGAGAAACTCATTTACAAAAAAAGGATTTCCACCAGTCTTGTGCAATACTAATTTTGCTAAGGGCTCTGATTGCTGAAGTGAACATTGAAGAGTCTCTGCAATTAGCTGATTCACACAGCCAAGATCAAGCGGCGACAATACAATTTTTGTCAATGGAATTCCCTGCTGGTGCAGTTTCTCTACCATTAAGTTAAATGGATGAGAAATATCGACTTCGTTATCTCGATAGGCAAGCAAGAAGCAGAGAAACTGAAGACTTGAACCTGTAGCAACCGTCTGAATCAGGCTCAGCGTCGCGCTATCTGCCCATTGCATATCATCTAGAAAAATTGCCAGAGGATGGTCAGCTTGGGCAAATGCGCTAATAAAATTTTGAAAGACCAGATTGAAGCGGTTCTGCGATTCGGTTGACCCCAGTACGGGAATGGAAGGCTGTTCGCCAATAATCAGTGTGACTTCTGGAATCACATCGGTAATCAACCTGCCATTGTTGCCGACAGCAGATTGAATTCGATCGCGCCAAATCACTAACTTTTCTTTTGGCTCAGCCAGAAGTTGACGGACTAATCCCTGAAATGCCTGAACAATTGTGGTGTAGGGAATGTCGCGTTTGTATTGATCAAACTTACCCGAAATAAAGATGCCTCGCGTTTGCACAATTGGCTTGTGCAATTCATTGACAAGAGAAGATTTCCCGATTCCAGAATAGCCAGAAACTAAAATCAGTTCCGGCTTTCCTTCTGCCATAACTCGGTTAAATACGGTCAGTAGCTGAGTAATTTCTGGCTCGCGTCCGTATAGCTTTTGGGGAATCTGGAGGCGATCGGAGATATCCTGTTCGGCAATCGGAAATGGAAGAATTTCTCCTGTCGTTTCCCATAACTGCAAGCAACGCTCTAAATCCGCCTGCAACCCGAGCGCGCTCTGATAGCGATCTTCTGCTACCTTTGCCAACAGCTTTAGAACAATGTCGGATATGACCTGAGGAATGGCTGGATTGATAGCAATAGGAGCAATCGGTGTTTTAGCAATATGACAGTGAATCCACTCCAGCGGATCATTTCCCTGAAACGGCAACTGCCCAGTTAGCATTTCATAGAAAGTCACACCTAACGAGTACAGATCGCTGCGCTGATCAATGCCGCGATTCATGCGTCCAGTTTGCTCTGGTGACAAATAGGGCAAACTGCCTTCAATCCGGTTAGAAGCGCCAACAATTTGACTCTCATAAGGAAGGAATGCAGCTAATCCGAAATCGCCAATTTTGACTTGATTTTGATCTAAATTGACAATGATATTTTGGGGTTTAATATCTTTGTGAACGATGTGTCGCTGATGAATTTGTGCCAGGGCAGCTACAATTTGTAATGCCATGTTGAGAAAGGCAGCAGGTTCTTGAAACTGGCTCAAAAGTTGATCGAGCGGTTGTCCCCCAAAGTCTTCCAGAATAAGATAGGGAACTCCTCGATTGAATTCTAAAGCTAATGCCCGCACCGTTCCTGGCAAGTTGAGCTGCTGTCCGATCGCGTATTCATGCTTGAGTTGCTCAATATTGCGAGCACTGTACTGCTCTGGACGCAAGCTTTTAATGACCACGGGACAACCGTCTTCTCTCACACCCCGGTAAATGAGCGATTTTGTTCCTTCTTGAATTAAATCGGTAATCGTCAATCCAGATAATGTGAATGTCACTCTAGCTGCTCCTCTGCCGTTCCCATTGTGAATGATAAAACCCTAATTATTTTTCAAAAGACTAGGAGGCTGGAATGATTCTGCCATTACCTGCGCGATCGTTTTCAAGAGCTGTTCTGGTTCGACTGGTTTGGCAAGATGGCGTTGAAATCCAGCAGATAGGGCTTGTTGCTCGTTGACATCCCCGGCGTAGGCAGTCAAAGCAATGGCCGGAATCATTTTTCCCTGCTTGGATAAGCTCGGGCGAACTTGTCTCATTAAGGCGTAACCATCCATTTTCGGCATTCCGATGTCGCTAATTACAATATCTGGCAATGACTCAGAAATTTGCTGCAAGGCTTCGGCTGCGGATGCCGCTACCCTAACCGTTGCCCCCTGTTCTTCCAGGATGAAACGAATTAGCTCCCGCATATCCGCTTCATCATCCACAATCAGAACACAAATATCATTCAAATGATGCGTTTTTTGAGTGGGTAAGGGTGACTCTAAATGAGGTGTTAGCGTCGATACTATCAGGGGGAGTTGAACCGTAAAAGTGGTGCCCATTCCAAGGCCCGGGCTTTCCGCTTTCACTGTACCGCCGTGCAGTTCAACCAGATGACGGACGATCGCCAATCCCAACCCCAATCCACCAAATTGACGGGTCGTGCTGCTATCCGCTTGACGAAAATAGTCAAAAATATAAGGCAGGAAATCAGGGCTAATTCCCTCTCCTGTGTCGCTCACCTGAATTTGAGCATTGGTTCCTATGCGATCGAGTCGAACCTGCACTCGACCACCTGACCGAGTAAATTTGACTGCATTCGAGAGCAGATTCCATACAATTTGCTGGAGACGATTCGCATCGCCATTCGTCTGTGCAACCCCAGGATTGAATGCAGTCTGAATCTGAATGCCTTTTGCTTCCGCTGACAGTCGCACTGTTTCAAGGGCTGCTTCGATTGTGGTCACCAGATCAACGGGGCGAGCATCTAGTCTTACTTTTCCTTGAAGAATGCGAGAGACATCTAGCAGATCTTCGATGAGCTGAGACTGAAGTTTTGCATTGCGTTCGATCGTGTCGAGGGCGCGGTCGGTCGCTGTCGCATCAAATGAGCGAGTGCGGAGCAGTCTCGTCCAGCCCAAAATTGGATTTAAAGGGGTTCTTAATTCATGGGACAGCACCGCAAGGAACTCATCTTTCACCCGGTTAGCAGCTTCTGCCTGCTCACGAGCAAATTGCTCTCGTCTCAAGAGCTGTTCTCGCTCTGCTTCGATCGCTTTGCGCTCTGTAATGTCGATTGTTGCCCCCAGCATTCGCACCGGGCCGCCCTGAGCATTGAAAAAAGCACCTCCTGTCGTGGAGAGCCAACGAATTGCCCCAGAAGGTTGGACAACCCGGAATTCAATTTCATAGCT
>NZ_JACJOR010000309.1:0-8832 GCF_014695615.1 Leptolyngbya sp. FACHB-711 | reverse complement strand
TCTAGCAGCAGAAGTCGCAAAGGAATTTTCAAGGTACTCAGCATTGGAGTACCACGAAATTGTATCAGCGGTTGCTAAGTATGCATTTGGATATCCTGAGGAACAGAAGTGGTGTTTTTTCCTAAAGCCTATCTACACAGAGGCTAAGGCAGTAATTCGACATGGCTTAAAAGAAAAAGAAATTAAAAACTATTTACTTTGCCTGCTAAATGAATATTTGGATGCGGGGGTTCGCTTCAGCATTGCCAATACTCTATATGCTATGGGAATTCGTACTAGAGATATAAGATTGATTTTTTATAAAGGAGTCAAGACACAGCTTCCACCCTATGCAGTTAAGGTTCTTAATAAATTAAGGGAAGAAATTGAAACGACAAACAATAATAAATTGTCCAATACTAATAAGCCAAAATTAGTATCTAACGACAAATCTATTGATTCTGGTAAGAATTCTAACTCGGCGATTGAAATTGATGATTTAATACGAAGAATTCAAATATCAGATGATTCGTTTGAAGTTCTAGAAATCGCCAAAGCCTTACAGGAAGAAACAAGAATTTGCCAGCTCTTCAAGATTGTGCAAGCCTTGGAACCCTGTCTTTCAAATCTAAAGGAACACCTGGCAGTTCAACTAGTAGAAATAAAGCATTTTAGAGACGAATACATTTATGAGATTATATGGCATTGTGCCAAGAAAATGAGCTATTCGAGCTTCTACAACGCATGGCATAAACTTCATTCTTCCAGTGTCGAGCTTGAAAGATTATAGAAGCTTTATTGTGTTGATGGGATTTGAAGTAGCATAAAAGAATAAGGGTGGTTTCTCAACAACTCTATGAGATTAAAGCTGGAGATTTTAGCTAATTATAAAATAACAATCGGTTTAGCCTTTTGAATAGACGGACCAAAAGCTTAGTGTAATGAAAATAGAATCACTATGAAACTCAAAAATATTGAAGTGTCGATCGACCAAATTAAAGAGTTTTGCGATCGCTAAGGGAAGAGCTCGTTAGGTGGAGAAACTCAGAATGAAATGGCGTGTTGTGCTTGAACATGACCCAGAAACGGGAGATTGGGCAGTGTGGTGTCCAGAATTGCCCGGCTGTACCTCCGCAGGAGAAACTCAAGAAGAGGCTCTAGATAATATTCGTGAGGCGATCGAACTCTATCTTGAACCTGAACCCCTTGAACTATCGGAAGGAGCCATCATCAAAGAGGTTTCGATCGGATGAGTCGAACCCGAAGAATGAACGCAGATGAAGTTGAGAAAATTCTTCAGCGTTATGGATTTGTTTTAGTTTCCCAGAAAGGGAGCCATCGCAAGTGGCGCAATCTTGAGCGTCAGCTTCAGGTGATTGTTCCCTATCACAAAAGCCGTGATTTACCGATTGGAACTTTGCGGAACATCATGACAACGGCTGATATTCCAGACAATGAGTGGAAAATTGATTAAAGCGACGTGTAAACCTGTATCAAGACACGCTTGCCAAAAATTGGGGTTTCCAGTACGGTTGTCTTTCAGTACTAAAAAATATCCAGTATCAAAGCGTCACCTGAGGCTGCGCGAACAGTCCCAGATGACTAACCCTCAAAACTGTGCGACCAGTTCGGAGGGCTAGAGGGCAGTTTATCACTCCACTAGCCATCCTGACTTGCTCTGGCAAAAAAGCAGCAGGGTGGCTTTGGTTTTGGGTATCGCATCAACCCAGTTCCAATGGACTCAACGACAAGTGGAGTGAAACTGTCATGACTTACAACAATGTTGCGCCGATTCAGATTAATCCTGACCCTCGCTATCTGACGATCGTGGTGATTGGTACACCGGAACACATCGATCGCTATAAGCGAGAGCAGCATTTGCGCGGATACGCCAAAATCTATGAATGGAGCAAGCCGCAGCCTGCACCGGATAGGTCTGAGAAGGTGATTGTTGCGCTGAATCGAATCATGAGTTAGCGGGATTGGGGAGGGTTTGAGGCGTGTTAGCAACTAAAGCTTATTTCTTCTCTGTCAGCAAGAAAGATGCAATTTGCCACGGTGCGAGTTGCGTGATTGGCTCGATCGCTCCCCAGTTCCCTGAGGAATCAATCCCTCCTCCTTCAAATTCTTCTAGCAGATTGGTTTTGCACACGCTCTGAAAGTTGAGTTTCTGAGCCAGCAAGCCACCAGTTGATTGCCAGTCGATCGCCGCAGACTGTCCCTGTCCTTCAAAGCAGCGCAGCACCCACTGAGTCGGATTACGTTCAGAGCGTTTGAAGGCAGCCAGGAAAGGGGCATCGGGCGGCAGCGTTAGAAATTCGCCCTGGGGCGGCAGGATGGGCTGGGCGATCGAGGATTGCTGAGGCAAAATAACCTGCACCGAATGGGTAAGTTCATATCCTCGTCGGGCGGTTTGGGCGGTTTGCCAGTTGCCGCAATGGGGATAGATGGCGTAGGTGAATTCATGCCAGCCGCGATCGGCATCGGGATGGGGCCACATGGGAGCGCGGAGCAAGGTGAGCCGGAGTTGATCAGGCTGGTGATCATAGCCGTGTTTGCAGTCGCTCAAGAGGCTGACGCCGTAGGTTTCGTCGCTCAAGTCTGCCCAGGTTAACGCCGGGACTTCCCACTGGGCTTTTTCTGCCTCGGTTTGCGGTCGGGTGGAACGATCGATCGCGCCAAACGGACTTTCGTAGATGGCTCGATCGGCTTCCAAATTGAGCGGAAAGGCGGCTTTGACGATCATGTGTTGTTCTTGCCAGTCCACCTGGGTTTCGATCGTGAGAATCCGGGAGTTGTGCGCCAGTCTGTAGGCTTGGTAAAAGGTGGATTGCCCCAGACGGCGAACGACCTGAATCCGGGTTTCCAGCAGGGTATGGGCAACTTGTCGAATTTCGGTCAGCTCTGTGGCAGGGAGAGGATGGCTGGCATAGTTAGGGTCAATGTTCCAGGCATCCCAATATTGCCCGCGATCGCGAAATGCCTGAAGTTGATTACCTGCCCCCTTGAGCACTTCCCGCTGACTCGATTTGTCGTAGAGTCGGGCGATGTCCCCGGTCTGTGGATCGATCGTTGCCTGCAAGAATTCGTTTTCGAGTAGGTATTCCTCACAGGCAACAGGAGAATTGGAGAGGGATAGCCTGGCTCCGGCATCGCCCCCTAAATTCCTCAATACTGCAGGGCTTTGAACGTTAGATGGAGCTGACTTGGTTCCCTCAGAAGTTAAGGGAGTAGGGGAGCGAAACAGGCTCAAATTCAGCAAAGCCAGCATTTCTTCTGAAAGTTTTTCTGAGGCGGGAACCAGCCAGAAGCAGCAATAGCCCAGTGCGGGAATCGGGGTGGGCTGAAACGTGAAGCGGATTGTGTCTGAATCAATTGCTTCGTGAGTGCTGGCAAGCGGTTGTCCAGCGAAATCGCAAACCTGCCAGTGGCCCGCAGGCAGCGTCAGGCAAATCAGGGGCGATCGTTCCCACGTCAGCGAGTTAAAGACAAGAACGGGCTGTGCTCCTGGGTGAGGTGGCTCGGGCAGCGTAAGAGAGGCGGCAATCGTTTGGAGTGCCTGCTGTTTAAGGAAAGTGGCAGTGTCGATCGCGTTTTGCCAGAGCCGGTTTGCGTCTTCGTACACCTCAGGAATGGCAGAACCGGGCAAGATGTCGTGAAACTGGTTAAAGAGCACCTGCTTCCAGGCGGACTCTAGCTGAGACTGGGGATATTCAACGCCGAGCAGCAAAGTCGCGATCGAGGAAAACAGTTCGGCTTCGTAGAGCAGCCGTTCACTGAGCCGATTAAATCGCTTTTGGCAGGCATGACTGGTGTAGCAGCCGCGATGAAATTCCAGATACAGGTCGGTTTTCCAGGTGGGGAGCAAATCTGAGGTAAGGGACTGGAGGCGATCGAGAAAGGCTTCGGCAGTGCTGAATTCGAGGTTAGGAAAAAAGGGTGACTGCTGCCAGCGACGCACCAGTTCCAGCATATCGCGGGTGGGTCCGCCGCCGTGATCCCCCACTCCGGGCAGCCAGAGGACAATGGGTTGACCCGAATTCTTTTCCCAGTTGCAGGCGTAACTTGCCATTTTTACCGGATCAATGCCTTCTCCGATCGGCGCAGAATGATGGCTGAAAATGCGGCTACCGTCGAGAGACTGCCACCAAAAAGCTTCATAGGGAAACTGGGTAGTGTCGTTCCAGCGCAACTTTTGGGTGACAAAGTATTCCACACCGCCCTGCTGGAGAAGCTGGGGCAACTGCCCGCAAAAGCCAAAGGTATCGGGCAACCAGGCAACCCGGCTGATCTGACCAAATTTCTCTTCGGTGTAATGCTGCCCATAAAGAATGTGTCGGACGATCGACTCGCCGCTAATCAAATTCAGCTCTGGTTCCAGCCAGAGTCCGGCAATGATTTCCCAGCGGTTCGACTTGACTTGCGATTGAATTTCAGCAAATAAGTCTGGGCGGTTGGTTTCAATCCAGTGATAGAGGGCAGGGGTGGAATGTCCAAAAATCAGCTCAGGATATTCCTGCTGCAAATCGAGAGCCGATCGAAAGGTGCGTTCTGCCGCTTTCCATGTGTCGTCGATTTCCCAGAGCCATGCCAGATCAAGGTGGGCGTGTCCCAACAAGTAAACCGATCGCTGTTTGATCCACTGGCTCCAGGAACTAAGCTGCTGCCGCATCGAGGTGATGGCGCGATCGAACCGGGCAGCATCCCTGACTTCTTCCCAGGGAAGAAAATCAACGACTGCCGCGACTTCTGCCAGAGCTTCGGGGGCGAATGTCGTCAGATAGGTTTGCAGCACCTCCAGTTCATCGGCAACAAATCCCGGTTCTGGGCAGGGGTCAAGCTCACGGTTTTCTCGCTCGTACAGCAGCAGTGATCGAACCAGCGCGCCATTATCGTGTCCCGGACTGACCAGCCGAATCGCCAGATCGATTTCTTCCCCGGGCTGAACGGCTTCGCTGAGGCAAATTCGCGTCTGACAGTCAAACAAATCGCCTTCCTGCACTCGATCGCCGTTTACAAACACCTGCGCTGCCTCCGCCCACCAAACCAGCGAGAGCCGCAGTGTCATTCCCATCAACGGATAGCCCTTGAGTTCCGCCGGAACCGTCAGCCGATGGCTCAGCCACAACACGCGCTGCCCTTTTTCCCAGGCAATATGCTCGCGATCGTTCACCGAGGCGATTGTCCATCTATTCCAGCTTTGCGGATCAAGTGCGGCGGTAAGCGACAGGTCTGCTTCACAAATGCGCCAATTGGCTTGCAGGTTGAATTGGGTAAGCTGGCGGAGACGGGCGATCGCCTGGCTCAGAGCGGGCACGGGTACGGGCAGCGAGTCTGTCATAATTTCGATAAGATCAAGGCATTGCTCAGGATTTGCCTTCCTGACTTTATCATCGCCTCATTTTTTCTTGCGTTCTTTCTGCCGTCCTTCCATTGCGTTCTTTTGCCGCTATGTCTTCTTCTGGACGATACAACAGCCGCTTTTTGAGTTTCTTGTCGCACCAGTCAATCCAGATCCAGGATCGATCGGGCATTTTGTGGCGACAGGCAAAGTTGATGGCCGTCTGGGGCGTGCAGATTACGCTTTATCCAATTTATCTGGCGTTTCAGAGCAGCCGACTCGCCACCAAACAACTGCGACACAGCATTGGCCAAACCCTGCCCCGACTTCAGGCAGCCGTGCAGCGACTACCGCAGCGAGGCAACGACTCAGCATCGACCCAGGCTCCTATAGAACGACAGCCGCTCACCAGCGACACTCCGATTCGCAAAGTTTTGGCAGCCGTGCAGGCAATGGGAATTTCGCTGCCGATCGATCAAATCCAGCTTCAGCCTGCTTTAAAAGGCTCTTCACAGTCGGTTCAGTTTGCGCCCAGGGCAAAGCCCGGAAAATCCCCGTCGCTGCGGGTGCGCGGCATTGCCTGTTTAATTGAATCTCAAAAGCTGGTTTTAGTGACGGTGCAAAATCAGCTCTTAGACGGGCTAACCGAGCCTCAACAGCAGCAGCTTCGGCGGCTCATCGTTTTAGAACTGGCAGAATACTGGCGACAGCAGCGCAGTCTCGCTTTGAGTCAGTCCCCTTTTGTCGATCCGTTTTTACCCCTGCCGCATTCTCCCCATGCAATTTTGCCGATCCGGTTGTTTTATCAGCTCATGGCATGGGAACAGCGAGGCACGATCGCCCTTTCAACAAATTTATTTCAAGAAGCCCGGCTCTCTAGAAGGCTGACAGCAAGCCAAGCTGAGAAGCCGCAACTGAGGTCGGCGGAGGTCAACTGGCTGCCGTTCGAGGAATGGTCGAAGGCGTTCAGCGCAGCAATGCGACAGAAACCGCAGCCAACCGACCGCAAATTTCGCTGGCTCCAGTTAGGAACTCAAGCCTTCTTCGATCGCCTGAATCGCTTGGATCATCCCCCCGACTGGGAAGTCACGGACACCAGCGCAATCGAGCGGTACAACAAAGGCGTGCTGGCAACCTGGAACCGTGCCCCCAAAGCCGTTCAGCTGTATCGAACCATGCCAAAATCGATCGCGGTGAATGTGCCCGTCAGCCGGGAGGTCGTTCCTTTTACGCCGTTGGAAACTGCTTTAGCAACCGTTGCGCCTGAGCCTGACCAGATTGCCGTTCACCCTGCTGCAACCAGTCAAGCCATTGAAGTTGCTTCCTACATCGAAGCGGAAGTACAGCTTGTCGGCTACATTAAACATCCGCTTGAACAGCTTTTAGAATGGCTCGATCGGGGCATGGTTTGGATCGAAGATCGAATCGCAAAAATTTGGGATTGGATTCGTCGCTGGCGATAGGGCGAACGATAAGGTAAATGCCATTTGCCGAATGACTTTGCTGGATCAATTTGCTGAATAAATCTGCCGAATCAATAGCAAAACCAATAGCAAAACAAAAATAAACGTTAGCGGAGGTTTGAAAAGTAGTATCTGAAAAGCAATATTTGAAAAGCAATATTTGTGCCCCGAACTGCCTTTTGAGCCAACCCTTGCTGAAGGAATCTCGATCGCTTTAGAAATTTAGAGTTCCCATTATTAGTGGAGCATTGTGGGTATCCTTGTTTGCCGGAAGTTTGACGGAATCGCTGCTCTGGTTTTGTATTTGTATAGAAAGCGAACGGGTTCTCTTTTCTCTGGTCAGGAGCGTTGATCTAATGGGCAATAATTTGGCGGCTCGATTCAGCGATCGTGTGGAGCACGAACTTCTCCCTGAACTGGAAGTGAGCAGCAACAGTCCCCATGATCCTGTGATTGTGAGGCAATATCCTTCCTCCTGGACGCTGTTAGGGGCAGGCAACTATGCTGCTGTATTCTGCCACCCGGATTATCCAGAGTTCGTGGTGAAGGTGTACGCGCCGGGTCGTCCTGGGTTAGAGGAAGAGGCAGAAGTGTATCGTCGTCTAGGAGATCATCCTGCCTTTTCTCAGTGTTTATTTGAGGGAAAGAACTTTCTAATCCTGAAGCGATTGGAAGGGGTGACGCTGTGGAATGCGCTGCATCGAGGCATTGCCATTCCACCTCAGATTATTCGAGACATCGATCGCGCACTGGACTACGCCCGTTCCTTAGGATTAAATCCTCACGATATTCACGGCAAAAACGTGATGATGACGCCCGCTCGTCGGGGTGTTGTGGTGGATGTGTCAGACTTTTTGCACGCTGATTATTGTTCTGCCTGGGACGACCTGAAGCGAGCCTACCGCTGGATCTATCGCCCGATTTTGCTTCCTTTAAAAGTTCGGGTTCCCAGTTGGACATTGGATTGGGTTCGCGCCTTTTACCGAAAACTACGACAAATGAGAAGCCGTAAATTTAGAGGGTTATTTTTAAGATCTTCCCACGGCTAAAGCGGCTGGGATACCCTGCATAAAGCAGATAGCACAGCGTCCAGACCTGGCGAAAGACTCGCTTTGCCCAGGATACGGTGATGAAATCAATTTGAGATTTGAAGTTAATTTTACTCTAAATAGAGTTTTCTTGATTTTTAAGGCTTTTTATAAAGTTTGTACAAAGGTTTGGTTGCCTCTGTATCAACTGTGACAGGATAGCCATAACGCAATATGTGTTGTTTGGCACATTTTCTACAGGGTTCTTTTTCGGCAATACAATTCTTCTTCATCTGCCATTCTGCATCGCGGTTGCGTGATGATTTTCTGGCAAAAAAGATTCAGCACAGCGATTCCTCTCGCGATCGTCGATAGAGTTCAAAGAACAGTTTGAATGGTCGGACTGTTTGACCTGCTTAGGGTCGCCAGTTTTTCGGTTATGACTTTTTCGGTTATCAGTTTTTTGGCTAAGCGTCCTTACCGTTCATCAGGTGCAGCTACCCAGTTCTCCTCAATCGGGTTTGCCGCTTCTGTACCTCTGCCTTTCCCGGATATGTCTATGAGATACGCATCAGAATCTATCAGCACATGGCTGACTACCATTCTCACTGTCGCGACGATTTGCCTGTTTGCTCCGTCCGATGCAAAACCAACTTTGCCCGTTCATTTGCACTGGGTGCTGCCAACTGCTCTATCGGGCTATTTACCTTAGCCGCGTCCCGTGGTCGAGAGTCCTTCAACGATCAGGGATGGCGTGTAGCAGGAACCGTTCCATTCTGCGTCGCTGCCTAGCTCTGTCAGGTTTTTCAGCGCAGTATAAACGTTGCCTGCCACCATCGTATCTTTGACCCGTCCAACAATCTGACCGCGATCGACGCGATAGCCCAGATCAACATTGATTGAAAACTCGCCGGACATTCCGGCACTGCCGCCCAGCATTTGATCAACGATAATGCCGCTTTCCAGTTTGCCGATCAACTCGCTCAGGGAAGCAGTTCCTGGCTGCACGATCAAGTTAAAC
>NZ_JACJOR010000308.1:0-8072 GCF_014695615.1 Leptolyngbya sp. FACHB-711 | reverse complement strand
ATTGATTCTCGGCTTGGTGAGCCCCAAAAGAGAGCTAGGGATCAACCCAGCAGCCATCTGCCTTAATCAAATTAATCAGCTCTTCGACCCCCTGCTCTTCAGGGACTCGCTTGATTTCTTCGCGTCCGCGATACAGGGCAATGTAGCCTGCCTGTTTACCCACATAGCCGTAGTCCGCATCTGCCATTTCGCCAGGACCGTTGACAATGCAGCCCATGACGGCAATATTGAGTCCAGTCAGGTGATTAGTGGCTTCTCGGACTTTGTGCAGCACTTCTTCCAGGTTAAACAGCGTGCGACCACAAGACGGGCAGGCAACATACTCCACCATCGTGCGTCGCAGCCCCAGGGCTTGCAGAATGCTGTAGCATACCGGAATTTCCTTTTCGGGAGCTTCGGTCAGCGACACCCGGATCGTATCGCCAATGCCTTCTGCCAGGAGCGTGCCGATCCCCGCTGTGGATTTGATGCGTCCGTATTCACCGTCGCCCGCTTCCGTAACGCCCAGATGCAGGGGGTAATCCATACCCAGTTCATCCATGCGCTGCACCATGAGCCGATTTGCCGCAATCATCACGGGCACTTTCGAGGCTTTCAGAGAAATCTCAATATTGTAAAAATCCAGCGATTCGCAGATCCGAATAAACTCTAGCGCGGATTCCACCATGCCCTCAGGCGTGTCGCCGTAGGTAAACAGCATTCGCTCTGCCAGCGACCCGTGGTTGACCCCGATCCGCATCGATTTGTTTTGCTCGCGCAGGCTGATCACCAGCGGTTCCAGCGTTTCGCGAATTCGATCGCCAATCTCATCAAATTCGGTTTTGGTGTATTCGGTGCGATCGAGCCGAGGTTTCTCAAACACATACAAACCCGGATTAATCCGCACATTATCCACATGCTTTGCGGCTTCCAGGGCAATCTTGAGTCCGTTGTGATGCACGTCCGCCACTAAGGGCACAGGCTGGTAAGAGGCAAACAGCTTGCTGCGAATCTCTTCCATCGCTTTGGCGTGAGCCATACTGGGCACAGTGACGCGCACAATCTCACAGCCGATCTCGTGCAGTCGCCGGATTGCCGCCACCGACCCCTCGATATCCAGGGTGTCTTCGTTGATCATTGACTGCACCGCAACCGGATTCCCGCCGCCGATCGTGATGCTGCCAACAGGAACTGCGCGGGTTTTGCGTCGCCGAATCGTGCCGTCGGTAGAGAGACAAATCGACGAAGCGGAAGAATTAGAAGCAACCGGATTAGGAAGCGTTTGCATACCTTATTTATTTAAAGCTTTTATTTCAAGTCAAAGGATGCGGAGTTGTCTAAGTCCAGAGTGCCATAGATCGGGGACGATCGGGTGGTGAGCTAAAACACATCTTGACTCGATGAGCAAACTTTATGAGCAAACTTTATGAGCAAACTTTGTGGCTAATCACGCTTCAGCCAAAATGCCCGAATTCCCGCTTTTTTTGCGCCTTCATAATCTTCTTGGAAGCTATCGCCAATATGCCAGGCGCGATCAGCTGAAACTCCATGTTTGGCAAGCGCAGCTTGAAATACAGCCACTTCTGGCTTGGCGGCCCCCACTTCAGTTGAGATCGTAACCGAGGCAAAGTAATCCGCTAGTCCAAGAACATCCAGCACCGGATACAGGCGCGAATCAAAATTAGACAGGACGCCCAGCGTTATGCCTTCCCGCTGCCAGTAGTCGAGAGCCTGCCGCACCTCGTCATAAACAAACCAGGGCTCGGCGGTCTTAAAGTAGTTGTACAGGACTGAGAAGAATTCCTGGAAGTTGGTAAACTGCTCGATCGCCCCTACCTGAGCAAAAGCCTGATAGGCGATCGACTCCCACCAGGCATACTCTTTTTGAGGAATCTGCGCTGGGGGAACTCCCGGAAACGCCATCCGCGAAGCCGCCTTAAAGCTCTGAAAAAATGCCTGATTCAACAGAGCGGCATCAGTGGCTACGCCAAACGAACGGGCGATCGATCCATAGATTTCGCCCACACTGCCCCGCACCCCGAACAGCGTTCCGACAGCATCCAGAAAAATGACTTGCGGACGAGGTTCCAGAGTTAACCGAGAAGGCAGTGAGGAAGGCATGAGAAATCAGGGCAACAGCAATTGCCGCAGCGGTTGGGCAATCCAGTTTAACCCGACTTTGAGCTGGTGATCGAGCGTTGGCATCCGGTAGAGGTAGACTAGCCGCCGGGCAATGTAGGCAAAGGGACCATTCAGTCGAATTCCTAACCCGGTCAGCGTTGCGTCATCCTTGCCCAGGGTCATCATTTCGCCGAGTGCCTGATAGCGGAAGGGCAGCAGCGGTCGTCCGGTGATACTTGCCCAAACATTCCATCCAGCACATTCTGCCTGCTGAAACGCTGCCTGAGCCGTACCGGGAACAAGCTGACCCTCAGCATCTCGACATTCCACCGAGTCGCCCAATGCGAAAATCTCAGAATGGTCGATCGATTGCAACTGAGCATTCACCACAAGCAGCCCGCGCTCATTGTGCTTGAGCGGCAAATTTTGCACCACGTCGCTAACCCGAGTTCCCACCGTCCAAAGCACCACGTCCACGGGCAAATCATCCGTTTGTCCGCGATAGTCCAGCACGATCGACTCCGCAGAAATTGATTTCACCTGTGTTTCCAGGTCGATCCAGACCTTGCGATCGCTGAGTGCCTTTTGCGCCATTTCCCGGTTATATTCCGGCGAGGTTTTGAGAATCTGCTCGGTCGCTTCGATCAGCCGCAGTCGTCCCCGATCGCCCAAGCGTTCCGCCAGTTTGCAGGCAAGCTCCACCCCTGCATAGCCGCCTCCCACGATCGCCACCCGAATTTTTTCTCTGTCTGACTCTTCAAGCGATCGCAGCCGTTCTTCCAACCGATAGACATCCGCCAGCGTCCGAAACGGAATGGCAGATTCTGCCACGCCCGGAGCCAGATCAAGCGGCGTTTCACCGCCCATCGCCAGCACCAAATAATCGTAGGACAACGCTGCCGCATCTTGAAGCTGAACCTGTTTCGCCTCAACATCTACCCCTGCCACGGCTTCTTGCAGAAAGCGAATGCCTGTATTTGCCAACAGTTCACTGTAAGGCGGCGCGATTTCCCAGGTTTGCAGTTCGCCTGTTAACAGTTCGTAGAGCAACGGCGAAAACAAAAATCGATCGCGCTGATCAATCAGAACAATTTCCGGCTTCTCAGACGGATTCCAGGGCAACTGGCTCAGGCGCAGCGCGGTGTAGAGTCCGCCAAAGCCCCCTCCTAGAATGCAAATGCGGGTCGGTTGAGTCATGACTGGTAAGACGAGGCAACTGTTTTTATTGTAACGATAACTTTCAGCCATTCCTGAGACAGGTTTCCGCCCGTCGAAGATCAGGAGACGCGATCGAATAAATGTGGCGATCGAGAGAGGGAAAAAGTTTCAGGATTTTCTATGCTGAGGACATTCAGTTGAAGATATTCGATCGATATTCGCCCTTATCAACGCGATTAATTTAAAATTTCTATTCATCTTTGAACTTCTTAGAATTTTAACTTCGGCAATAATCCCAATTCATCCTTCAACTTCTAACAACTTTCAACTTTTATGCAAGCCAATTCCGCAAATTCTTCCAGTCAGTCTAATCCTCGTTCAGGCGCGATCGATTGCAGTAACCCGCAAACGCAGCAGGAAATGAATCAGTGCGCAGCGCAAGGTTATGAAAACGCCGATCGCGAACTGCAAGCAATGTACCAGCAAATGCAGGGGCAAATGAGTGACAACGCCCGATCTCAGCTTGAAACCGCTCAAAAAGAATGGGTTGAGTTTCGTACGGCAGAGTGCCACCTCGAAGCAAAAGCCAATGAAGGGGGCTCGATGTATCCGACGGTGTTGTATCGCTGTATGGAACGAGTAACTCGCGATCGAATGAAGCAACTTCAGGAACAGGTTAATGTAAAGCGGCAAATTGTAAATTGATCAGAAACCAATTGAAATGCGGTTATTCCGTTTTAGAAGGGCGTTTAACCAGTTAGTATGATGAAGAATGATGAGTCCCTCCCACAAAATAGGTTCTCCTACAAATAGGAGATTGGGGAGCGAATGCAGCACTCTGATTTCTTTCAAATCTGAATTTGTCTAAAGTACGCTCTGAGCGGGCGAGGGTGAGTCGCCCATTCAATTTACTGTTCGCCTGGCGTACTTTCTTCTGCCTCCTGAAAAATATCAGGGCGCAAGTCACGCGCGTCGCTTAGCGTTTGGGGAGCAACGGCAGGATTTCCCAATAGCGTCACTGGGTCTACTGTATAGCCGCCTTTGTACACCAGATCCTCCGCTGGATTGACAATATCAGACTGATGAGGCTGGTTGTCAGACTGCTGACTCACCTCACCCACCTGCTGCCGCACTTCGGCTGAATCCTGTTGCTCGGTAGAAGGGGAATTAATTGATTCAGGGTTCATCGTCTTTCTTGTTTGTAGAAATTTGTAGAAATAGGTGCACTATTAGTGATGTAATTTAACGTCGCGAGATACTTGCTGCATCCGCCAAATTGGGTGAGTTGGAACAGATTCAAATCCGGCATTGGCGAGCCAGCGATCGAGATCTCCGGCTGCATAATCGCTGATATAGGGTTCAGATTAAATTTGCTCAGGCTGAAGCAACCAACTCAAATTAGTTTGGTCTAAACAAAACTGCTGCAAGCCCAGGCAGATAGAGCCTAATGAGCTGGAAAGCGGTTTATCCTCTGCTGAAAGATAGTGTTCAATTAGTAATTTGATGTTTAATCGATCGCGTCGTTTTGAAGGGTATTCTGCTTGGTCACATCCAATCAGAAGGAGTTTTCAAAGTGCAAACGGCGATCGAATCACCCCGCCCATTCAGATTGTTTAGCAAGACTGAATTTCAATAAAAAAAGGGGTTTCCCCCTAATCAAATTAAAAGTGAATGGTTTAAGCGTTCCTGAACATTAAGACTGCCAGCCGAGCGGCGGTTCGACAAGCTGCTCTTCAGCCTTACCTGCTCTTGCTCCGGGTTTATCGACAATTTGAACGCTCGTTGCCTGCAAGCCCTTGTCGCCATCGGTCGCGCTATATCTCACTCCGGTTCCGATCTGAATACGATCGAAATCATCATGCAGAACACTGTTGCGATGGAAATAAACTTCTTCTGCACCAGTCAGATCTTTAATAAAGCCGTAGCCGTCTTCGTGAAATACTTTTGTCACCAAAGCCGTGACTTCAGTTGCATCATTATGGTCTTTTGATTGCTCATGTTCGCGCTGTTGTTTGGTGAGCTTGCGAATTTGAGTTTCCATTTTGCTAAATGCATCTCGAATCACAGCATCTAGCTTGACGTACTGGTTTTCTTCGCTCGGATGGCAATCTGCCACTAGTTCATGATTCGGCGGAATTGTCAGATCGATCCGAACGCGATAGGGAGAGCCACTGCGGGGACGATCGTTGATTTTTTCAATCGCGATGTGGCAGCCATTGATGTAATCGCACATCCGTTCTAGCTTGGCAAGTTTCTCCTCCACGAGGGTTTGAACTGCATCGGTTTTTTCAACGTCACGGTAAGTAATTTCGGGTGGAACCTTCATGCCTGATCTCCACAGAAAAAGAGTGTATTAATCCTAGAAGGCTACAGGTTGATTAACCTCTCACTCTCGACGGTGATATGAACAGGAGAACGTCTATCAGAAGATTGGATTTGCTATTAAACCTCTGCTCTTATGCCGGATATTTCGCGATCGTACTGACAGAGTGGGACAAAACCAGGGTCTTATCCCCCTTAATGAGAGCTTGCATCGAATCAGCGTGATCCAGCAGAGGCTAAAACAGTGATGGGAACTCAAAGCTTTAAACACCGCTGAGAAAATTTAGAGGGACACCCAGCCAGAATGGGAAAGCGAAGGGACAGTTCAGGCCACAATCAGGATTTTCCCAACTCCGACCTGATTGACTTACTGATTGAATTATCAAAAGCAGGTTAAAAAATTCCAATCAATCCTGATCCCAGCTCAAATCAGTTCTACGATCGATTCTGGTTTGACAGGACAAAGTTTGATAGTACATAGTACAAGGTTTGACAATACAAATTCATCGCTTCATCGATCGCAGCCATTTTTTACGCCCTTCGTCTTTGGGTCGTCCGTTAGATACGATGCAGAACAGAGTGCAAAGTTCGGGTAAAATTCTCTGCACCTCTCTGTCATGATTTCTGACCTTCAAGATGCCGAAGCCATGCTCTCAGCAGTTTCTATGATTGGCGCAAGTGCCATTTTTGGATAAATTTTGATCTGGCTTCGATCGAACCTCACTATTTTCCTTGGAAGGAGCATCAACTCAATGCAGATTCTTGCCATCAATGCGGCTGAAGTCCTGGACTCGCGGGGAAATCCTACGGTAGAAGCAACCGTGCTGCTCGAAGATGAAATGACAGTGGGAACGGCGATCGTTCCGTCTGGCGCGTCTACGGGTGAAAAAGAAGCAGTCGAATTGCGCGATGGCGATCCTAAGCGATATGGCGGCAAGGGGGTTCTCACTGCCGTGGCAAACGTGAACGACAAAATTGCCCCCGAACTGGAAGGCATGGAGGTGACCGATCAGCGATCGATCGATCTGTCAATGCTAGAGCTAGACGGCACACCTAATAAATCCGTTTTAGGGGCAAACGCAATTCTGGCAGTGTCCCTAGCGGTGGCCAGGGCGGCGGCAACTTCGCTGGGTCTGCCCCTTTATCGCTACCTGGGGGGAACCAATGCTTGCGTGCTGCCCGTGCCCTGCCTGAACGTGATCAACGGCGGCAAACACGCAGATAACACGGTGGACTTTCAGGAATTCATGATCGCGCCGCACAATGCTCCTTCCTTTACCGAGGCAATCCGCATGGGTGTAGAAACTTTTCATGCGCTGCGATCGCTCCTAAAGGGCAAGGGCTACAGCACTGGGATCGGCGACGAAGGCGGATTTGCTCCTGACCTGAAATCCAACGAGGAAGCGATCGAGGTGATTTTGCAGGCGATCGAAAAAGCAGGCTACAAACCCGGAGACGACATCTCGATTTGTCTTGATCCCGCCTCCAGCGAAATGTGGCAGGACGGCAAATATGTCTTTTTTAAGTCCAACGCGCCCGCCAAAACCTCCGAGGAAATGGTGCAGCTCTGGCACTCCTGGGCAACCCAGTATCCGATCGTCTCACTGGAAGACGGCATGGGCGAAAACGACTGGAATGGCTGGAAAATGCTGACCGAGACAATCGGTGATCGGGTTGAACTTGTCGGCGATGACCTGTTCTGCACCAATGCCAGCATTTTGAAAGAAGGAATTGACAAAGGCGTTGCCAACGCAATCCTGATCAAGTTAAACCAGATCGGCACGCTCACCGAAACCCTGGACACGATCGAGCTTGCCAAGCAAAACAAATACAAGTGCTTTGTCTCTCACCGCTCCGGCGAAAGCGAAGATACGACGATCGCAGACCTGGCAGTGGCAACCACGTCAGGACAGATCAAAACTGGGTCGGGCTGCCGTAGTGAGCGCGTCGCCAAGTTCAATCAACTGCTTCGTATTGAGCGTCAGCTTGGTAAATCTGCCCGGTTTGCGGGTCGGAGCGCGTTTCTGTAGGAGTTTGGGGGTGTTTTGATAGGGTTAGCTACGGTGTAGAAACAAGCGATGTGAAGCAGTTTCCCCAGGGTGGTAATCGAGTTTGCTCAGTCGTACCTGACGAACCACCCATAGCCTCCAGGAAACTAAACCTGTTCAAGGTCCCCTCTTGCTCTTTTAGAGCGGCAGGTTAAAAGTTGGGGGAGTTAAGGAACTGCAAGGACTGAAACAAAGCTCAGAATTAGCAGGCTAAGAGCGGTCGTTGTTCCCTAGCATCCACATAATTCCCTGGCAGCCCCACAAAACACCCTTCTAGAAGGACACACTCCGCCTAATTTTGCTTCCTGATATAGATTTCTTCCGCGTTGGACGATCGCACAATAGGTTTAATCAAATTTTTCTTTTACCTATAGTAAATTTTGATTGAACCGATTGGTTGTGGTTGCCCTGCTGAATTGCGGAGATAAATTATGCGTTGGGATT
>NZ_JACJOR010000307.1:0-11509 GCF_014695615.1 Leptolyngbya sp. FACHB-711 | reverse complement strand
GAAATTGAGCAGTGGAAGCAATCCCTCACCTACCAGAGCCAGGAGCTAAACCGGCGCGAAATGGAACTGGAGGCGCGACAGGAAGAGCTTCAGCAGCTCGAAGCAGAATTTTCGGGGCTGGAGGAGCAAAAACAGGAGATTGACACTCGGCGGGAAGAAGTCGATTGCCTCCAGCAAGAGTTTGAGCGGCGAACGCAAGAGCTAGAGGGAGCCTGGGCACAGCTCCACGGCGAGATGAACCGCCTGGAAGAAAAAAAGGCAGAGTTAAACCAGTCCACAACGCTCGATGCAGGACAGGCAAATTACCTTCAGGAACTCCTGAATCGTTTATCGGGAGCCGTGGCACCTACCGACTCGATTCAAGAACAGCTCAACCTGTCTTTTGAACTGATTGGGCAACAGCAGCAGCAGCTTGATCACTCCTGGCAGTCCCTAGAGCAGCATCGCTCCACCGCACAGGACACGCAGGCACAGGTCGATCGCCAGGCGCAGGAAATTCACGATCGCTGGCAGCAATGGCATCAGGCGCAGGCGGGGGTAGAGCAGGCAAAAGCGGATCTGCGGGCGAAACAGGAAACGCTCACCCTTCGTCAGAGCCATGCTCAAGTGTTGAGCCAATATCTGGAAGGACAGAAAGGGCTGCATCAGCAGGTTGCTCAGCTTGCAGGCTCGTATGATAAGGCTGATTTCGGTCAGCTTGAGATTTTGTCGCTGGATGAACTCCAGACAATCACAACCGACCTCGAAAACGATCTGGAGAAACTGTCGCGGTTTGTGAATGGGCAGGAGGAGGAGTTAACGTTTCAGCGACAGGAAATTGACCAACTCAAGCAGCAGATTCAGCAGGCAAGTGAATACGATCGCCTTCGCCTGGAAACCGAACTTGCCGACGAGCAAGACCGCTATCAAATGCTGCACGAAACGTTGATTGGTCAGCGACGCAACCTGCAAGAGCGGCAGGCAACCTTAAAGCAGCATCAAATGGTACTAGCCCGTCGTCAGGGACACCCGATCGATCAGGAAGAGAGCTTTGCCGTCAATCTAGAGCCAGTACTCCAGCGCATTGAGCTTCTCCGTCAGCAGCAGGCTCAAGAACTCGCAGGACTCGAAACCCAGATTCAGCAGTTGCAGCAGGCGATCGACACTGACCAGCAGGCGATCGAGCAGCAAACCCAGCAGCAGCAGGCACAGCGAGAAGAACTGCTTCAACTCGAACAGCACCTCAAATCCCAAATGTCAGCCGTAGGCGAACTGTGGGGCAAGGTTAATACCTACCAGGAAACCCTTCAGCCCATGCAGGACAGCTTGAACGGATTGCGTCAGAAAGCAGAAGCGATCGCTGCCATGATGACTCAGTTTCAGGAAGCCAGCGACTACCAGCATCAAGCACTGAGCGAAATGCGGGAAACGATCGAACGGCTGACAAATCCGCAGGTCCAGTATGCAGTTTCTTGATCGATCGAGTTTCTCTGGTGCTTAAGAGCTTTGTCGCTTCTGGTTTACGCTTGAGGGTTTCTAGCCCCCTAAATCCCCCAGGATTGGGGGACTTTGACCGACAAAGATAATCGACTCATGGTTGACTTGGGCGATCGTGCCTCCGGGAAAGGGATCTGTGCGGCTACGGTTGGGGGCAGTAATCAGGGCAACGAGCTTTTCGATCTGGTCGAAGCTGGGGGCTTGAGGCAGAAATGACTGCAACAATTGCCGCATTGCCCGTCGCTGAAGTGACAGGGGAGCCGATCGCAGTACGATTCGGTTCAGGCGGGGGAAAGGAGGAATTTGATCGATCGATCGGCGTTGGTTTCCTTGCTCTGAGCTTTCCAAGTGATCGAGAGATTGCTGTAAAAGGTCTGCGGCTGCCGTTTCCAGATAATCTACGTCTGTCTGCAACAGTTCTGCCGTTTGCGCGAGCGTGAACTCAACCTGCGGATTGAAGTGAGTTTGCAGGTAGGGAATAAGTTCTCCACGAATGCGGTTGCGCTTAAATTTCAGGTCGTGATTGGTCGTGTCTTCCCAAATTTTTAAGCCTTGCGCCTGGCAAAAGAGAGCCGTTTCAGCCCGGGTAAATTTCAGTAGGGGACGAACCAGCCATAGATCAGGAAGCAATTCGCGCTGCCAGGAAAGGGCTTGCAGTCCATCGGTTCCACTGCCTCGGAGCAGGTTATGCAGCAGGGTTTCTGCTCGATCGCTTGCGGTATGTCCTGTAACGAGGTACCCGTAGCCGTGCTGCTGAGCAATTTCGATGAGAGCTTGATATCGCCAGTTTCTGGCAGCCGCTTCGCTTTTGAGCGGTTCTGTCGCAGTCGCGCTGTGATAGGAAATCTGCCAGGTTTCAGCACACTGTTTCACATGGTCTGCGTTTGCGTCTGAGTCCGATCGCCAGCGATGGTTACAGTGAGCAATACCAAGCCGCCAGTTCCAGTGGGACTGTAGATCGAGCAGCAGCTGAATCAGACAGAGAGAATCCTGTCCGCCGGAAACCGCAACCAGCACCGATCGGTGGGCAGGCAGGAGAGAGCGATCGCGCAGGGTTTGGTGGAGTCGAGCGTGAAACCTTGACCAAACAGCATCAGACACAGGGAATAAACTACTGAGTTAATAGCCGCGCTCGTTTTCAAAATCGTCTCTGTCATCCCAGTCTTCGTTTTGAGGCGAATTGCGTCTGGGGTAGATGTCTTCCCGGTTTGGGGATGGATTGCGCGGATAGCCTTCGTCGCGACTACGGGGCAAAAAGATTTCGGGGCGGGAGTAGGTTTCAGTTTGGAGTGGGGGGCTTTCCCGAAGCAGTTTAGGACGTTCGGGTGCGAACTCAAAGCGAATTCTGACTCTGCCGCGCTGCCAGCCTACATTTCCGACGCGCAAAACCTCACAGCTCAAGCCGCGATCGGTGAACCAGTCTTCCTGTTCTTCCGTCCATTCGCTGTCCTGTTCGCTAATCAGCTGCGCTAGGGCATCCAGCAACTCGCTTGCCTTAAAGGTTGGATTTCGCATCAGGATTCGACCCGATCGGACGTGCAGCACTTCATCGCTGCTTAAGACTTCAAATTCTTCCATGATTTCCGGTTTCTAACGAATAGCCCCTAAAAAAACCAGCCGTAGCTGTGTAGCCCCTTGCCCAGCAGGTTCACGCCCAGATAGCACACCCAAACAACGACGAATCCCGATGCCGCCAGAATTGCCGGACGACGACCCTGCCAACCACGTGTAATGCGGGCATGGAGATAAGCCGCAAACACCAGCCAGGTAATGAGTGCCCAAGTTTCCTTCGGGTCCCAGCTCCAGTAAGATCCCCAGGCTTCGTTTGCCCAAACCGCTCCGGCAATAATGCCGATCGTTAGCAGCGGAAAGCCCAGACCGATGATCCGGTAGCTGATGTTGTCTAGGGTGTCTGCCAGGTTGAGCCGTTGAGGGGTGAGGGCGATCGTTTCACTTGCCGGGGTCAGAACTGCCGTAGCAGCATCAGTCGATTGAGCCGCACTCAGGGTCAGCGCAGCATTCTCCGACCCGGCACGACGCAGGCGCAGGCGCGAATCCCGGTATGCTCCTGTGCCAACCGAGCTTCCCTTTAGCTCAATTTCCTGCCCGCGGGTGACGACCAGAAACGCGACCGCTAGCAGCGAACCCACCATCAGCGCGGCGTAGCTCAGCAGCATGACGCTGACATGCATCATCAGCCAGTTTGACTTCAGCGCAGGAACAAGCGGCTCGGCAGACTGCATCGTGGCAGGCAGGGTCAGCGTTGCAAACGCCGTGATGCCCATCGCGATCGGAGCCGTGACCACACCTACAAGCGAACTGCGGCTCATGTTTTCCGCAACGAAGTGCATCGCCGTAATGCCCCAGGCAATGAAAAACAGCGACTCATACAAATTGCTGAGCGGGAAATAGCCTGCCTCGATCCAGCGTGCCCCCAGCAATGCCGCAATACAGAGATTGCCGATCGCCATCCCCGTCGCGCCCAAAGTCGGCAGGTAGGAAAGCTTGGGGAAAGCGGCTCCCGCCCAATACATCAGCATCGTGAAAAACAAAACGGCAAAGGAAGCGTTATCAAGCCAGTTTTGCAGTGCAACCAGATCCATCCCAAAAATCTCCAGCGCGAGAGATGCAGTCAACCAAGACAAGCATCATTAGAAAGACTGTCTTCTTCTATCGTACCGAGCCTGCTCCCCGATTTGGAGTTTGATTGCATTTTGAGCAACAAATTCTTAAGGATGGGGGAGACATGGGAGAGGTGGTGCATCGCCCGCTAAATTCCCTATCAATAGGGAGCTTTAAGATTCGGAGAAAATTCTGTTTTCCACAGAATTATGTACAGGGAGCGATTTAGGCGATGGCAATGACTGTTTAAACCTTCTCTAGGGGCTGGATTCAGTGCTGGGACTGGGGTTAGGACTGGGGCTGGACTGGGCAGTGGGAGCTTTAGAGGACTGATTCATCAAAATTTGAATGTCATATCGCATCGTGCGCCCGTCCTGTGCTGCCGTAGTTGCGCCAATTGCCCGAATTGCATTCACTGCTTTCTGGTCATTGGGGGCAAGTTTGGGCAGGGGCAAAGGCAGGTTAGGGGTGGCGAGCCGATCGAGATCCAGGAAGAAATGCCCGTCCGTGGACTGAAAGTTGGATTCTGTTGCAGATTGGAACAGCGTGTTTTGGGCCAGTGCGCTTGCCGGGGCAGGCAAAATCGTACTGGCAAGGTTGGGTCCGATCGCGATAAAGGCAACGTTGCCATCGAGCCAGCCGTGGGTGATGCTGAGCGACGAAAAAGGCGAGACCCAGGTCGTGACGGGTTTGCCGCCAAGCTGCGCTTCAGTGACTTGGAAGCGATATCGATCGCCCATCACTGCGTCGAGCTTCTGGAATGTTTGTTCTGCCTTGCGGCGATCGCTCGTCTGCGCCAGCAGCAGAATCCCAGCACGGGACTGATTGGTCTGTGGATTGGTAGATTGGTTCGCCGGGGAAGCAGGCGGAGCAGAAATCAGCGAGATTGCGTATTCGCCATCCATCCAGGCGGCCATATCTTTATCGAAATCCAGCCCGGTGAGATTGCCAAAGCTTTGCCGCACCAGACTGGGGTTAAACGTGCCGCGTGGGGCGTTTTCCTGAGGCAGGTCGATGCTTTGCCAGAACTGCTTGAAGCTGTCTCCAGAATTCACGAGCAGCGTTTCCGCAGGCAGCAGGGTAGTTATGCGATCGTCTTGATCCCCAGTGCGGTAGCGGATTTTGCTGTCGTTAGGCAGCCAGCCAACGCCCTCAAAGTTTACCGTTTGCCGATCTACGGTACCGATCGCCACAAAGCCCTGATTTGCCTGAAAAGGAATCAGCATCTGGGGCGGGAGCGGCTGCATGGGATTATTCGCAGCCAGAGCAATCGACTGAGGCACGCTCAGATAGAACCGTACAAAGGGATTAGCTGTGGTTTCAAGCTGCCGAAACGCTTGGGCATAGCCAGGAGCCTGTACCACGGAAGTTTTGCCGCGATACACATCGATCGCCTGCTCGATCGCCTTTGGGTCAGGAGACACAACCACGAGGCGATTATCAATCACGGCTGCCGCGTATGCCCGATCGGTTTGCCCGTGAACTTCCCGAATTTTGAAGCCCTTGTAGTCGCGATCGACCGCTTCCTGACCGCTAGCAACTTTGGGAGTCGCAAAGGCCTGCTGTGCTTTCTCAGGATGGGCGATCGGGAGAACAATCACTGGAGATTCCGTTGCCTGCTGTGCCGCAGATAGAAACGCCACGGTCATCTCATCACCCACCCAGGGTTTGATGTCGCGATCGAAGTTGAGGTTGTTTGACGTGAGAAACCGATCGCGCCAATCAGCAACGGTGCGATCGAGGGCAGACTGGGATTCAAGCGTACCCAATCGCCGGAGCTGCTGTAGCTGATTCTCATTAGTAGAGAAGGAAAACAGCGCAACCGTCTCTTGAGGCAACACTTCCGATCCGGCAGGTAAACCCACGGCAGTTGGTTTTTGCTGTACCAGCATCCAGGCAACGGCTCCGCCTGCAACCATTCCCAGCGATGCCCCCAATGCCACCAGTAGCTTTGGCTGTTTCTTGAGCTGTTCAAGCAGTTTAAGCTTCACCCCATTTCCTCCCTTCTCGCCATCGCACATTCGACTATAGACGATCGATCGTCAATTCGAGTTGCCGATAAACGATCCCCATGAGAATTTTTTAGAGGTCCAGGTTTCGCAACCCGCTAGATCCCCAAAATTGGTGGACAGGGGAGGAAGGCCGATCGGAAGTTCCTCTATAGGTTTGGAAGTGGGATTGAGAGTGGGGTCAAGATCCGCCCAAGAAATTTAATCCGTAGACCATCCTCGGAGATCGATCGCCAAAGTTTTACCGAGTTTCAGCAGCGGGCGCAATTGAGCAATCATCCAAGCTTCACTGGGTCGATCGCCAGAAGTCCCAGTTAAATCAGGCAGAATATGACCGTGCAGATGGCGGAAGTAAAGCTCCTGAGCGCGATCGAGGGAAAGCCCCAGATTGAAATGAGTGCCCAGCGCGATCAGACGATCGATCCAGGTGGCATCGGTTTCGATCGTGTCTGGGTTGAGATTGTGCAGCAGATTCCAGAGCGATCGCAGAATCAGGCGCTCCAGGGTTTGTTTGATCTGGGGAGGCTTAATCGGACAGTGCAGATGGGCTGCTTCCGTAGCGATCGCTTCGAGTTCGGTGAGATAGCTGTGGCAAACTTCGGGATTGCTGAACGGGAAGTCGCTCGTTTCTCGCTCTAGCGACTGCAGTGCGGTGAGAGCGCGATGGCTGATTGCCACTTCTGCGGCAACCTGGAGTTCTTGGGGCACTTCTAGCGCATCTCGGTAAAATGCCATCAGCACCCCGTAGTTATCGCGGTAAACCTGGGTATAAAGCTGATCCAATCGAGTCAAGGTTTCTTGACTCAGCAGGCGCATAATCCGGTGACGTTCTTCAGCAAACAGATCTTGCAAGCTGTAGGACTGATTTCCAAAGGCGCGATTCATTGCCAGGATCGTTCGTGCCGCACTTGCCTGAGCCATTGCCTCAAATAAACTGTCTCGAAGCTGGGTGTACGATCGGCGTCCGGCAAAGGGCTGAATACAGCAGTGGAAGTCCCAGCCACCCAGGTGCAGCACCGCAAACACCAAATGACGCGTTTCTCGAACCAGCTCTGAAGTAATTTGAATTTGTCCGACTGCCAGCGTGAGCGATCCCAATCGCTGAATCTGGTAATCCATCTGATGAATGCTGTAGCAATAAAGCCGCTGATCCCGTGCGTAGGGCGTAAACAGCGACGTGATTGCATAGTGCGAAGCCACCTGCTCCAGGCTAATTTGCGCCGGAATCACAAGCTGCCGATACACTTCTGCCCCGTTCTGGAAAAACTCGACGTTGCTAGGAGCTGCCGCCAAACGCTTAATAAATACCTTTTCAAGCTGAACGCCTGCTACATCTCCGGCTAACTCCAGGGCACGCGCCGCATAGCGCAAAATCTGTGTACCTTCCGGGCGAGAGAGTTCATCAAAAAACCAACCGCAGCTTGTGTACATTAACAGGGTGTGCCGCTGCATTTCTAGCAGTCTCAAGGCATCGATGCGATCGCCTACCGTCAGCTTCCGGCACTGATGCTCTGAAAGAAATCGATTCACGTTAGCAGGGCTGCGATCGAGCATGACGCGAATGTATTCATCCCGCGCCTTCCAAGGATCACGAAACAGCTTTCGCCCCTGTTCTTCAAACACTTTCACAAGCTGATCCCGCAGCCAGTCCAAACTATCCCGGAGCGGTCTACGCCACTGCTGATTCCATAACCCGCCGCCGCCGCAGCCGCAGTCTTCTTGCCAGCGATCGACCCCATGTGAACAGCTCCAAGCAGTCACGGGCTTCAACTCCACCTCCCAAGTGGGCGGATTGAGGCTGAGATAGTGGGCAAAGTTTGTCACCGTCCAGTCGTGACGCGGAAACTCTTCGACAAAGGCATACGCCAGAGCTTTCTCAGTGCCGCCCTTGTGATGCCCAAAGGTTTCTCCATCGGTTGCCACCGAAATAAGCTGTGCCGGGCGATGATCCCCGCGCACTGCCTGCCCTAACCGCCCCACAAAGTGATGCGAACTGCTCAGCACATCGTTAAAGCCCATATCGCGGGAGATGGGGCCGTCGTAAAAGAAGATATCGATGTAGGAACGGTCTGTGGCGATCGGGAACGATCCCGACAAAGGATCAGACGCAGGATTCAGATAGCAGCGATAGGGCTGGATCGGATCGATCTGGCTACCCCCCACTTCAATCCAATAGGGATCAGGCTCGTTAGTCGTTGGAAGCGGACGACAGCGTTGCGCCTGCGAGGGAGCCAGAACAATAAATTTAATTCCTTCTGCAATCAATGCCGCCAACGTTGCCTGATCGACTGCCGTTTCTGCCAGCCACATGCCTTCGGGATCACGTCCAAATCGGGCCCGAAAATCAGCTTTGCCCCAGCGAATTTGCGTCAGCTTATCGCGATCGCTTGCTAGGGGCATAATGATGTGGTTATACACCTGAGCAATCGCATTGCCATGTCCATTGAGGCGATCGCAGCTTTTGTGGTCTGCTTCCAGAATACGCTGATAGGTTTCCGGGTCGTGCTGTTCTAGCCAGCTCATCAGCGTCGGACCAATGTTGAAGCTGAGATACTCGTAGTTATTCACGATCCCCAGCACTTCGCCACGATCGTTTAACACTCTAGCAAAGGCATTCGGTCGATAGCACTCGTGATAAATTCGCTCATTCCAATCATGAAACGGAGATGCACTCGGCTGACGCTCGATCGAATTCAGGTAAGGGTTTTCACGCGGCGGCTGATAGAAGTGACCGTGTACTGTGACATAAACCCCATGTGCCTGCTGAATGGGATCAGGCTTCAGAAACGCAGACGAAGCTGTATTCACATGATCCCCGCCTGATGAAGCAATGACCTCAGATAAGAAACTACTTGAGCTTGGAGCAGAAGAATCCTGCATTGTTATCGCATCTGCATAAGTGAAGTCAGAAGAATCAGCCGAGTTAAAAGATTGAGAAGTCATACTCTTGGGAATAGAAAAGCAAATCAGCAGAAATAAACGCAGAAATTAATCAGGGATCAACTGAAGATAAATCAAAATTAAAAGCCACAAACCCTAGAAAGGCCGAAGGATTCAGGACAAAACGATTTGCTAGCTGCTTCAGCAAGCAAGACATGATGAGAAACACAAATCTTTTGCAGTAAGTGCTTTTTGCAATGTTTCTGCAATGTTTTTGGAATAGTGCGGTTAAGCCGATCGCGATAAAGCAGGAAACAATCGCTAACAAAATAACAAACGGGGATGATGCAAAGACCAACTCTATTGCTTAACGCTGAACAAGCAGGAAGGATAAGCCGTGCTTCACTTGCAATTTACATTTTGCGATTCAATCAGGGGAATATCTGAAGTAACTTCCTGAATGCAGCGCAGAGATATCCTTGCTGTATCTTAAACCTAAAGCTTAAGGAATGGGGTGTGTTAATTCTCTACAACAATCTCTTACCAAATCTCTACACTAAGTGAGAGTTCTTCATGTTTAGGGTAAAACCAAGGTTAGAATTCGGCCTGCTATTTTCCAAAAACACAAATCGATCGAAACGCTAATTTTTGAAAATCAGGCAGAATAACTGATCCCCGTTCTAAAATTTGCTGCAAGCCAAATTCATCGTCATCGGGATCGCAGAAAAGCACTAGCTGTTTCTGCCGAAAAATTCACCACTCAATATTCACAAAACCCGACTTTCGCATCAATTTTGCTTTTCTCTCCAGATCTTCTGTCCATCTGAACTGAGAAAACTCTATCAATCAGAAGATATTCTCAGGATAGGGATGATCCAGATGATCCGAAGGAACTGTGAGGCAACAAAAAAGGACGCACCGTAGCACGTCCGATCGCTCGCAAATTAGATATAGATCACCAGAGGCAATTAAGACTCAGCGGATCTCGATCGCTCATTTGAGCAGTCCCTTTTTAGCAGTCATAGTAGAGCGAGAACTCATAGGGGTGCGGACGCAGGCGCATCGGGTTCACCTCATTGTCCAGCTTGTACTGAATCCAGGTATTGATCAGGTCTTCGGTAAACACACCGCCCACCGTCAAGAAGTCGTGATCTTTCTCCAGGCACTCCAGCGCATCTTCTAGCGATCCCGGAGTCGAAGGAATCTTAGCCAGCTCTTCCGGGCTGAGGTCGTAGATGTCCACATCCAGCGGTTCACCGGGATCAATCTGATTCTTAATACCGTCAATTCCAGCGCAAAGCATTGCCGCAAACGCCAGGTATGGATTCGAGGTTGCATCCGGGCAGCGGAACTCCAGACGCTTCGCCTTCGGATTTGTACCAGATAGCGGGATCCGCACTGAAGCCGATCGATTGCCCTGCGAATATGCCAGGTTCACCGGAGCTTCAAATCCCGGAACCAGACGCTTGTAGGAATTGGTCGTTGGGTTGGTGAATGCCAGCAGAGCGGGAGCGTGCTTCAGAATACCGCCGATATAGTGCAGTGCCATCTGGCTCAGACCTGCATAGCCATCGCCTGCAAACAGAGGCTGGCCGCCCTTCCAAATCGATTGATGGGTATGCATTCCAGAACCGTTGTCGTTGAAGACGGGCTTGGGCATGAAGGTAATGGTCTTGCCGTACTTCTTCCCAACGTTCTTAATGCAGTACTTGTAGGTCATCAGCCAGTCTGCTGCCTGAAGCAGCGTTCCAAACCGGAAGCCCAGTTCGCACTGACCACCCGATGCGACTTCGTGGTGATGCTTCTCGATCGGCACACCGCACTTTGCCATCGTCAGCAACATTTCAGTCCGCAGGTCTTGCGAAGTATCAGTCGGCGCAACGGGGAAATAGCCTTCTTTGTAGCGGGGCTTATAGCCCAGATTGCCGCCCGGCTCAACACGACCAGAGTTCCAACGACCCTCGATCGAATCAACATAATAATAGCCTTCGTGCTGATTCTGGTCGAAGCGAACATCATCAAAAATAAAGAACTCCGCTTCAGGACCGAAGAAAGCCGTGTCGCCGATTCCAGTCGAGGAGAGGTAGTCTACTGCTTTTTGGGCGATCGTTCGAGGATCGCGAGAATAGGGTTCGCCCGTCCGGGGTTCCTTGATGCTGCATACCACGCTCAGCGTCGGCTCCGCCATAAAGGGGTCAATCCAGGTGGTATTAGGATCAAGCACCATCATCATGTCTGATTCGTTGATCGCTTTCCATCCCCGAATACTGGAACCGTCAAACGGTACGCCCTGATCGAAGCTGCTCTCGTCGATTTGGTCATGATAAACGGTGAGGTGCTGCCAGGTTCCAGGCAGATCGACAAACTTAAGGTCGATGAGCTGGATATTTTGCTCTTTAATCAAATTGAGAACGTCTTGGGGGGTCGTCATGAACTGCTCCTTAGCAACGATGAGCGATTAAAATTCAGTGGAGTGGAAACTGAGCGGTTCGACTGGATTACTCAAGCATTCAAGGCACTCT